>JADIMB010000021.1 GCA_017694995.1 Candidatus Cryptobacteroides faecavium
GTCGCTTTATGGGGTAAGGGGATTTTGTGTCTGCGACATTTCTGTTGTGCAAGAAATATGTACAATAAAATGAATTTTGTCGCTTTGCAAGCAAAATCCCACTAAACCCTATAGGTTGCGGATTTGAGGTAAAATATAAAAATATCCTTTTTTCGGTATTCTTCAAATCAACAATCGGTATATTAATCCATTCAGCAAAATGCAAGGGAAATGAACATTAGGTCGAGATATGTCATAGATTTTTCATGAATCTGATGTAAGCTTCCTTTGAAAGTGTCCTGTTGCACCCTGTCCTGTCCGGTTTGTAGTTGGTGCACCCCAGGAATGGCTCTCCGATACCCTCCTTCACGATCAGGTATCCGTCACGGCACTGGTCGCATTTCAGGATTGACAGGCTCCCGCCTTTGAGGTTGTTGGTCATGAAGTCACATATTTCAGGTTCATTGGAGCATATCCACAATTTGAGGCCGTATGATTTCCTGTAGCGCAGTTGCAGAGGGTAGCCGCATACTGGACAGGACTTCACATTTGTAGGAGTGTCAGTCTCCTCATCCAATGTCCCGCGCAGTGTCACATTCGGGTAATCCCTGAGAAGTTCCCTGACAAATTCAGACGGCCTTTGCTGTGGAGTGACAATATACACACGGTTTTTGGTACGGGTAAGTGCAACATAAAACAGTCTGCGTTCCTCCGCATATTCTATGGTATGGTCATCCTGGACTACGAATTTCAGGACCGGGTCGTCCTGGACCTGCGACGGAAAACCGTAAACCGCATCCATTGCATTAATTATGATAACATTGTCATAACCAAGACCTTTTGCCCTGTGCACCGTCATGAAATCCATCTCCACATCAGAGAAAATCCTGGATGACACACGTCCGGACTTCTCCCAATAAACGAAATCAGAGGATTTTGTCAGATTGAATCCGTCAAACCCATATCTGCCGAGCAGAAGTATTGATGAATCCGGATTCTCAGACAAAATTTCCTTCATGATTTTTTCCACAGTCTCCCCTACCAGGAAAAAACGGCCTCCCCGGCCTTCATATTTCTTCCTGTCCACATTTTCCGTATAAGTCTGTATTATCACTGGATTATGGATATGTTTGGAAGACACGAGAGCTTTACGCATCTGTGAACAGTTCCGCTGGATAAATCCGCCTGCTATATCTATCAGCTCCTGAGCATTACGGTATGTGCGGGTAATCCTCAGTTCCTGCCCGTATCCGAATGCTTTCCTGAAATCTGTAAATAATGATATATCCGAACCGGCATAAGCGAAAATAGACTGCCAGTCATCCCCGACTGCAACTATTTTCGCATCACATATTTCGCTCAATTCCTTTGTCAGGTTAAACCGCTGACGAGAAATATCCTGATACTCATCGACAATGACATATTTGAAGTCCAGCTTTACACCTTTAGCCTTACCTTCTCTGAGGATACGTGCCGAGTCGTTGATCATGTCCTCAAAATCAATAGCATTCTTCTCTTTCAGGCGTCTGGAGTACTCATAGTAGCACTGTTCACAGATTGACAGAAACAGTCTGTTGCGTTCATTGCGTGTACTGTTTCTGAATTTCCTGAAGTCTTCAGCCTCATAGCCATCAGTCTTGAAATTCCGCAAGAATGTGCACACAAGCTTCACCAGCCTGGAAATATACCGGTTCTCTTCCGTATTCACTATCTTGTCGAATATTTCTCTGGAAGACCTTGGACGCAGTTCAAAGCCATGCTTTGCAAGTTCCTCCTGCAGATGGACCAGTATGTCACGGCCGTCACAGTACGAAGAAAAGGTATAGACAAGATCCGTATTATGTTTTGAATGCAGCCTGACCTTGTCATTGACTGCTTTCTTGTAGCGTTCGAGCTCTGTATCCGAATAACGGCTGTTCTTTCCGTCCTCAGTTATCCCGAAATGCTCTATATAAGCCACTTTTCCATCCTGTTCTATGGTGAAATCGGGAGTATATTGTTTATGGGAGTGTCTGAACAGATAGGGATACGGTTTTTCATATACATATTCAATCCCGTTCATATACAGGAAGTTTGCAATCCTGACTTCCTGTGCTGAACGCAGGAACTCGTGTGCGATACTGATGCATTTGCCTGTGCGTCTGTCTATGACCTGCTCTGCATATTCTGAAATATTGCCTTTCAATGTAGAGAAATCCGCCTTTTTCACATAATTGAAAAAGTCATTGAGATCATCTCCCTCGAAAGGAGCGTCAAAATAACTGCCGAAGAAAAGAATGAGCTTGTCCACAAGTTCCGGATTCTCAAGTATGTTCCCTTTAAGGTAATTGTTGATGACATTGAACATGAACCCCTGATCAACAACCGTTTTTCTGTCGTTGTCCTGACGGCGGAGGACAGCATACCCGGCCTTGTGAAATGTAGTGACAGGACAATCTATCTTCAACGCTTTGTTTATCCGGTCCTGCAATTCCTTCACCGCCTTGTTGGTAAAAGAAATGACAAGGATCTGATCAGGCCGTATATACTTCTTTTCCACAAGATATTTGACTTTGGCCGCCACAGTTGTAGTCTTTCCGGCCCCGGCACCTGCAATTACTAAAGTATAGTCTTCATCCGAAAGGACAACGCACCGCTGCTGCTCATCAAGACGGATTGCAGGATCGGCCTCTTTAAGGATATTGTCAAAATATGTCTTGTCAGAAACCAGATGTCGGCTGATGAACTTTTCATTATGCGCGGAGACTTTTGAAGAGCCGTCCTTATCCGCCAGATCTTCATAAAGTTCCAGGAACGACTCGGCTCTCTCGTACTGTATGTCTCTACTGTCGCAAAAAAGGCCAAGGTGCCGGATTCCTGCAGAATATCCAGTCTGGAATACAGCGACGAGTATTCATTTACTACCGGTATGTAATCTTTTCTTGATATGAACTTATCTGCGGACAGCAGTTTATTCACTTTCCGTTCAAATGCACATATGGCGTCAGCCTCATGAGAAAACTCCGTTTCATTCCCCTCGGATTTCCGTATTTTGAACAATCTGCTGAAAAAAGACATACCTGCCGTTTTTTTTGATAAATTGTCTGAAAATTAGTTTTTTCTCTACAGGCCAACCGAAACCTGAACAAATATACCCGTCAGGGATTTTTACATGGTTCCGGACTGTATCCCACTATACACCTGAAACCAGTCTCCCCATTCATGCACTTCATCCCCGCTGGGGAAAGGGTCACCTGAATACTGTTTATCCACAGAAACCTCCACCTTGACGGTCCTTTCAAAGCCGGAATCATTGGCAGGGACATCCACAGACAGTATCATGTCATACATGGCGTCGTCATCTTCCGTGTATGAGATGTCCTCTTGCCCGGGATATTGTTCCGGTCCCGGTTCATCCCCGAGCAAAAGTCTGTAGCGGAACTGCCGGTATTCACGTCCAGGCTGAAAACGGGTATTGACATAAGTGAACGGTATCATGCATATTCCACCTTCAGCAGGAATGGCCTCTGTTTCCGGCATGTCTTCACCGAATTCCGGAGAATAATATTCATTTCCCAGGCACATCGACACCAATGGGGGAAACAATAATATCACAAAAAACAGCATCTTCATAATACTCAAGTTTATCGGAATCCGTCACTTGCCTTGCGAGGTTTTACAAGAAAGTAAGGATACGGACAACTCCCAGGTTACATAATGCAGTAAATATATGATAAAATTGCTTTTCCGCAAAATATCCAGAACGGATCTGACAAAAGGAATCCCTACCCCACTCCCAACATCCTTTCCAGCCTACTCACAACCTCGACATCCGCAGGAAGCCAGTCGACGCTGTAAAGCTGGCCGGCGGAGAGCCAGCGGGCGGATTCGTGCTCTTTCAGGACGAGGTTTCCCGACCTCACCGAACATATGTAGCAATGCATGGTGAGATGGAAGGCGGGGTAGTCGTATTCCACGGTGCACAGGAAGGGGCCGATGTCTATCTCTGTGTCGAGCTCTTCCATGATTTCCCTTTCCAGAGCCTGTCCGCGGTCTTCCCCCGGCTCCATCTTGCCGCCGGGGAACTCCCACATGTCCTTGAATTCACCGTATCCCCGCTGTGTCGCGAAAATCCTGTTGCCGTCCTTTATCACGGCGGCTACCACCTCTATCTGTTTCATAGGATAACCTCTGTACAACGATTTACTTGCCCTTCACGGCGTCCGGGGTCCAGTTGCCGAAGAAGCGGAGGACTTTGGCGCGGTCATAGCTCTTGTCCTTTTCCAGAAGGCCGGAATCCTGGATATGGAGGACATTACCGCCCGCGTCCAGGACCACGAAGACAGGGAAACCGAAGCGGGCTGGGTTACCCAGACGTTTCATCATCGCGGCAGTCTCAGCAGAGTTGCCGGACGATTTGCGCGGGTTGTAATTCACGTGGATGTAAACGAAATTATTGTCTATCATCTCGCTTATCTCAGCGTCCTTTGTGATGAAATCAGCGAAACGCAGGCACCACGGGCACCAGTTCCCGCCCACCTGGCAGACAACGAATTTGCCCTCGGCTCCTGCCTTCTGAAGAGCGTTGTCTATCTGCTCCATCGGGTCGATGCTTTCGTCATACACTTTTTTCAGGCTCTCCTGGGCGAATGCTGGCAATGAGATGAGCGCGGAGAGCAGGATTACAAGAATTTTTTTCATTTCTTTGATTGTTCAAGCGTCGTAGTGACGGATTAATTTATTTAAAAAACTTTTATAATTAATCACTTATCTATTTCAGCAATACTGAAGTACGGTTATGGTCCGCCCATGCCCTCATAAGCTCCAGGTAGTCCGGATATACGTCAGGACTGATCTGCGGGCCGGACAGTTTCAAGGTACGGGTCACCACCGCGCAGCCGTCCTCCTCCTTGACGGAAATCTCGAGAAATCCGGCATCATTGCTGATTTCCAGGGTCGTCTCCGGAGTGCACAAGGTCTTGTCCCCGAGGGAGATGCGGTACGTGTACGACTCGTCATACGCAGCCGGCAGGGTAAGGGTGATGTCACGCGCGCTTCCTCCGTACAGCCAAGTGTCATGGGCCGCTCCGAACGGGCAGTCCGGCAGATGCACTATCAGATACTCCCCTGCCCTTTCCGCATCATGTCCTGAAGAGCATGCAAACGAGGAGGACTTCCCTGAGCGTGTAACGGCAGCGTCACTGTCCCCCGATGTAATCATCCCTGCAGCCGTGCCCTCCGGATCAAGGAAAAAGTCGGATACGGACACCTCACTCCTTACTGAAACCCTGTCCCCCTCAAGTGTCATATCGTATATGCCTGAAATCGCGGCATCCTGATATGCAGGAGGTTCCACCTCTCCTGTGGACAGGTCCAATGCAGGGCAGTACTGCCTCAGCAGGGCTATCCTGCGTGTGGCCTGTGAGCAAGGGCCGAGCATATACTCCCGCCCGTCTGCTTCAGTACGGACATACAGGGACAGGCCTGCAAGCCCCGCCCCGGCCGTATCCGGCCTGGCATAAGCCGCGCATACATCAGCCTCCAGCCCTGCGGCTTCAAGAAGCCCCTGGAGCACATTTACCAGCTCTGCATCCGTGCCGTAAGCAGAACCGGCCACCTCCTCAGCCGGGCGTATCCTGTAGCCGCATGTCCCAAGCCTGAGAGGTATGCGGGCATATCCGTTACGGATATGTGCATATATGGCTTTCAGCTTTCCTGTATCGTCAGTGGCGTCCCCGGTGATTTCCGCAGCAAGGGACTTCAGGGCCGGGCTGCCCTCCCCATCGTCAAGCTGACTGGAAACTATGCCAGCCACAGCACATGAAGAAGCAAGGGTATTGGCTTCAAAATACGGAGAATCAAAGTGATATGTATCCGGAAGACGAGAGGCGGCCTTCACATTACGCAGCTTCCATGTCAATGTCCTGAGACCTGCGGAAGAGTCTTCGGAAGGCTTCGTCCTGAGGCCTGAAAGGCTGTAATCCAGGGCAGACCCCTCAGGCACTGATACCGAGAGGGTATATTCCCTCACAGGGGAAGACTGCTCCACAGGCCCGGATATGTCAAGTCCCGGGAGATACCCGGCCTTGCTCGTGACGGTATAGTCCAGGACAATGGTCGCACCAATCTCCAGTCCTGTATGGACTACGACCATCTCTTTCAGACGGTTGTACGCAGGAGCTCCGGCAGCGGCTACGGGAAGGACTTCCACAAAGGCGTTGGGCGGAGTCTCCACTATGGTCCCGTCCTTGCGGACAGTATAGGAGGAATTTATCTTCAGTGTCTGGTATTCAGGGTCATATACGATAAAACTCTCTCCATACGTACTGTTCATGGCTGTATGGGTGAAAAGTGTCAGCTCCATGCTGAAGCGGTATTCCTGGCTGCCGTCAGGATTCAGTGTCCAGGCTTTTGACAGCTTCCTGTATTCCGCCTCGGAAGCCGGAGCGGCGACCGCGTACAGAGCAGCCAAAGTCAGCAGGATGGCGGCCGCCATGATCTTATATAGGGTATGTTTCATAGTCCTGTCAGTTCTGTTTAAGTATGATATAATCTCCATAAGACTTGTGCGTATCCACGGCTTCACGGAAGTTGTCCCAGTCAGCGGCCTCATACACACGCTTTTTCAGTGCGAGCCTCTGGTGAAGCACCATTTTCCCGCCTGAGGATGTAAGGGAGCCCTCGAAATCAGCCGCCACGCCTGTCATACTGTCAGACCTCGGCGCAGTCTCCATCACATATCCGTCCGGCAGCTGTACGGTCTCGTCCAGTTCCACCAGGCGTGAGCACGAATCCTTGAACCCGTACCTTCGCTCCTCCATGCCGGTATCTATGCGGAGGTATGATTTCACCTGGTTGTAAAGGTTGTTCATTACCATCGGCTTGAAAAGGAGCTCCCCGTCCCCCTTCAGCGCATAGCCAGGGATTTCATACCGGAAGGTGATCTTTATCGGAGCGGCCTGGTAGTCTTTGGGGTCTTTCCCCCAGTCCACCCCGAGAAGCCTCGCATTGGGAGAGACTGCTAGAAGCTGGCTCTCCATGGAGCGTTTCCAGTCGCTCTGCCAACCGGTGGTGAAGATGCGACGTATGTTGCTGTCGGACTGGCCCTCAGCCGATATCGTGAACGTGCCTGTGAGGGTACCGTCGGCGGAAAGGCTGTTGTCGGCCTTGATGCGGACATAGTGGTTTTCCGGAGCCGATACAGGAGTCAGGCAAAGGTCTGAGCCCTCAGGGACACCCGGCAGGTAGTTCTGCTGCTGCTCTGCGCTGCTCCACAGTTCCCTGCAGAACGGCACCCACGTAGGGTCGAGCGGCATATAAGTCCCGTCAGAGAGCTTGACCACGGCGACACAGTGGTTGAAATGGTCGGCAGGGATGGACTCCACACGGCTCCCTGCCATTGTCATCGCAGGATAGGCCTCGAACCCGGCCATCCTCAGGAACGATATCAGAGTCCCGGCTATGTCCTTGCAGACACCGCAGCGGTCAGTGAAGTTCATTTCTGTCTTGTGCAGGGTATAGCCCTCTCCCTTGCCCATAGTGATGCCGGCATACCTGATATTGTCGGCCACCCAGTGCGTAAGGACGGCTATCTTCTCCATCTCGGTCTTCTTCCCCCTGATCAGCCCGTCCACTTTCGCCTGGGCCTCAGGAGTCGGCTCGAAACTTCCGTAGTCCTCATTGACTTTATTGAACCACAGCGACTTGTCCTTCCAGCTCGGGGTGGATGACATCATCAGTTTCGGGGCGGCGTCGTAAAGGTCCACCATATTGGGCTCCCTCCTGAACGGGAGAATCCCGTCCTTGGAGAAAGTGTATATCCTGCAGCCGTCCCCGAAACGTACTGAAGAGGTGCACTCTCCCTGGTAGAACTGGAACTGCATTTCCTTCGACATCGGGACAGACACCCTGTAAACCTTGCGTACAGTCGGATCGGACACCCAGAACGGCACTATGTCATAGAACTGCCCGCGCATCGGAGGGATGAAACGGGAGTCGTCCTGACCGTCTGACAGGAGGGCGTATGTGAACCCTTTCTTTGAAATCTCGTATTCGACCACGTCACCCGGCTCCAGCCTTCCCAGGTCGAGCATTATCTGCCTCGCACCCCAGTATATAGCCCTTGCCGGAGCGGCATAGTCATACGCAGCCTCCTCTATGTCAACGGGTTCCACCGTCCCGTCAGCCTTGCGGACAGTAGCGTGCCGGAACTCGGCAAAAGCCGTAAGAGGATCATAATCATACCTTACCACATGGTTGGCCAAAGCACCTGCCTCGGTCTGCACCTTGAATTTTCTGTGGATAGTGAAGCTACCGGATCCGGTCTCGGACACCTGGACCGCTGTGCTGTCGAGCAGCACCACACAGTCAGCGCCTGCGAATTCCGGACTGGAGAGTACTGGTCCGTCTCCTCCGCCATGTCCGAAAACAGGCAATGACGCCAGAAGAGCCGTAAGAACAATAGTTGGACAATTCATATAAATCAATTTTCAATAATGTCAGTCCGACAAATTTTTCAAAATTACAATTTTTTTATTGCCTGTCCGCAAAAAAAATCTCCTAGTTGCCATTACATCTTTTTTATAAAAAATCGTATCTTTACCGCCTTTGCAGGGTCGCCCAGCAGTACCTGCAGGGCAATCCTCTGACAACCAATGATAATCTGTTTCACTGATGATACGTGCCTTATACGGTATTTGCGCAGCCTTGTTGTATGTATCCGGTGCGGCGGTCTGCACGGCCGCCGCACCTCAGGACACGCTGAAGGTCGAAGAAAAGAGGGACAGCATCGCAGAAGCGAAAATAACGGCGGACAAATATGCGGGAGAAGTGGCCAGGAGCCAGACAGGGCATACGCGCCTGGAAGAAGCCGACTTCATATACGGCAACGTGGTGTTCAGCTCCCCTGACCTGATAAAGACACTGCAGAACCTGCCCGGGGTCAGCTCCGGTACAGAACTCATGTCGGGGCTTTACGTCCATGGGGGCGAGGGTTCCGACAACCTTTTCCTTCTTGACGGAGTGCCGATGTACCAGATAAGCCACCTGGGAGGGCTGTTCTCCTCTTTCAACACCGACATCGTCAGACACCTGGATTTCTACAAGAGCGGATTCCCGGCCAGGTACGGAGGGAGGATGAGCTCCGTAGTGGATATCGCCACACGCGACGGGGATTTCGAGAAATACCGGGGGACATTCATGATAGGGCTTATCGACGGCCGCCTCCAGTTCGAAGGGCCGATAATAAAAGGGAAGACTTCATTCAACCTGGCCTTCAGACGGAGCTGGATGGACGCGGTACTGGCTCCTGTCATCTCAATCGTGAACAGGAGGAACAAGGACGGCGAGACCATAGGCGGGACATACTCGTTCTACGACATGAACGCATCCCTCACACACAAGTTCAGCGAAGACAACATCCTTTCCCTGAGATTCTACCACGGACGGGACCACCTGAAGCTGAAACTGGACACACAGCAGTCCGAAAGCGTTTACGAAGACGGGGAATACATAACGGTATCCGGTACGGACAACCTCCATACCGACATTTCCTGGGGCAACACCCTCGCCTCGCTGAACTGGAGATACAGGATACTTGACAACCTGAAGATGAAAAGCGTGCTGTACTACACGGGCAGCAATGCCGACGTACAGTACTGGTGGCACTCGTGGGAATACGACAAGACCGAGCTAAACAATTCAATGGACGAGACCAACTACTCCAGGGTCAACGACATAGCATGGAACACCGATTTCAGCTGGCGGCCTCTCAAGTCGCATCATGTCAGATTCGGGGCCTCGTACCAGTTCCATATATTCGACCCTTCAAGGCACAGCACCGTGACAAGCGGCACGGCACGGGACGAGAGCAGCTCGTCCCGGCACTATACCGGAAACGAGTTCGCCCTCTATGCAGAGGACGGGATAACGCTTCTGGACAGGCTGTCAGTGGACCTAGGGCTCCGGTACGCGCTGTACGGGGTCTCCGGGAAAGTATGGAACAGACTGGAGCCCAGGGTCTCCCTGAACGTGGAGTGCTGCAGCGGCGTGGACCTTAAGGTATCATACACAGAAATGAACCAGTTCGCCCATCTGGTATCGACCACATACCTGGACATCCCCACGAACTGCTGGCTCCCGTCCACACCGGAAATCGCGCCGATGCATTCCAGGCAGGTGGCAGGTGGGATATACTGCACCCTTCCGCACAATTTCAGGCTGAACGTCGAAGGATGGTACAAGACCATGGACAACCTTATCGAATATTCCGGCGCGAATGCGCTCTTCCCCCCGCTCGACACATGGGAGACATCTTTCAACAAAGGGAAAGGCCGCTCCTACGGTCTTGAGACAGAGTTCGGATGGCGTTCTGAAAAGCTCTGGATGACAGCATACTACACCCTTTCCTGGAGCCAGAGGCGATTTGATGCGCTCTGGCATGACTGGTATCCGCACAGGTATGACAACAGGCACAAGCTCACCCTGGCGCTCAGGTGGAAAGTCAGCAAGGCAGTGGACTTCTATGCCTCATGGAACTACAACAGCGGCGGGTGGATGACCGTCGCCACCCACATCTACAACCCAGGTGAGGTATTCGACCGGATATACACCAGACCGAACAATGTCAACCTGCCCGACTACCACCGTCTCGACCTCGGGGCAAATTTCAAGAAGGTGTCAAAGGGAGGCAAGGAGCACATCTGGAACATAGGAATATACAACGCATACTGCAGGAAGAATGTCGTCTTTGTCGCCGTCGATGAACGCGAGGACAAGAGCCTCTACGGGACCGGACGGGCGATATTCCCGATTATACCGTCCTTCAGCTACACCTTAAAATTCTGAACAATGAAGAGAAAAATACATATCGCAATGTCAGCGCTTTGCCTGCTGTGGGCCACCTCCTGCGAAGTGGAGTTCGATTTCAGGGGCCTGGACTCTGACCCGCTGTTCCTGATAGACGGGTATGTCAAGACCGACCCGTCAGAACCGGGGACAGGGAGTTTCCAGATGTATCTGTACGGTGTGCCCTCCGCAGCCGGCAAGCGGGAATTCGACGAGGAAGCAAGATGCACCCTGAAGATATACAGGAATTCGGAACTAATTGATACAAAGGATTATATCACGATAAAGGACTTCTTCGGACTCATTGCGGACTCATATCCAGCGGAAGAAGGGGACGAGTTCACTGTCACAGCCGAATCCGGGGGCTTCCCGACGGCGTCTTCCGGAACAGTCATACCGAGAAAACCGGCTGAGGTGCAGGCGGAAGGCTCGATTGACGGGGACAACCTCAGAATCAGGTTCTCGATTACGGACAATGCCGGCAGCGAAGATGCCTATGCCGTGTGCTTCAGGACCGAATCGTCCTTTACCCGTCCTGATGACAATTATTCCGGAGCCGGGCTTGAACTGACTTTCGGTAATACTCCGGAATCGTCCTTCATGGACGTAGGACCGTTCGATGTCACATGGGAGGACGGATACCGGTATTACGGGATTTACGACGACACCTTCGAGGGCGGGCGCAAGGAATTTGAAGTGACTGCTCCCCTGCCGTCCATCGATGTGGGGAAAAAGCTTTATCTTCGCGTCGAGGTACAGAGCGTCTCCCCTGAAAGGCTTCGCTACGAGACCGCATGCATAGACAAGGCGAACAACGCGCTCGGATTCATCGGGCTGGCACCGGTCACATTCGCCTACACCAATGTGGCGGGAGGGGCCGGGTGCTTCTCTGGCGGATATTCATTCTTTACAGACTGGACCCCTGTCACGGGACAGTAGGCCGGTCCTGCAGCAGAGTCCCGTGCGAGGCGGGTGTGTCATTGTCCTCCGCCCGAAGCCTTCCTGCGGTCCTCCATTATCTCGTCACGGTGCTCCGAAGCCCAGTCTATAAGGGCATTAACATGAGGCAAGAGTGAATGTGCCCTGTCTGTCAGGCTGTACTCGACATGCGGAGGCACCTCGGGATATACAGTACGTGTCACATATCCGTCGGTCTCAAGGGTGCGCAGTGTCACAGTGAGCATTTTCTGGGAAATGTCAGGTATATCCCGCTGCAGTTCCTTGAACCTCATATTGTCCTTCCCGGACTCATACAATGTGTATATGACCAGCAGCGACCATTTGTCACTGATCCGTGCAAGGATATTCCTTATGGGGCAGTCCGGGAATACTTCATCCGTCAGCGTCTTTCTGTCCATAGAACATTCTTTTTCATAAAGTCTACAAAAGTAAGTAAATTTATTTTTTCCACAATACACATAGACGTCTGACCGGCTTTATCCCATGCCGAGGATTTCTTCCACTTCCTCCCTCCTGAGGGCAGGGCTTTCCCCCGCAGAAAGCTTTTCAATGACAAGGCTGCCTGCAGCTGCAGCTCCGGCCCTGTCCGGAAAAGGGAAATTCCCTGGCAGGACCGGCGAATACGGCTGGTGTATGACCGTGTTCCCGTCCAGGGTCACATCATATCCCCATCCTCCCGGATCCGGCATTTTCCCCGCACGTCAAATATCCCAGCCCGTACATAGTGAATGCCACCCCGTATGACCTGGCGATTGTACTGTAGTCATCATCATAATCGTCGTCGCTGACATTGCTTATCTCCCTCTTTTCCGTCCATGTCTCGGTGTCAGGGTTGAACATCCACAGGTCATTCAGCCTGTATTTGTAGCCGCCGTATCCGCCTGTCGCGACATAGACCTGGCCACCTGCCGTGAAAGTCACGGCCGAGCATCTGGATACCCCGTCGAAGTCTGACACTTTCACCCAGTTGCCCACAAGATCTTCTTCGTCGTCTATAGAGCATGACGGCAGGATACATGCCGCCACACAGACAGACCAAAAGGACAGGATTGTCCTGCTGATTGCTTTCATGCCGAAAAAATTTTTAAATCCGCGCCAAAAATACCAGGACATTCCGCCGGCGGCAAAAAATTTCGACAGACACTCTCGTCAAGGACACTGACCGCAGGCATAGACTGCACATTCCAGAAATGGTCGTCGATAGAGTCAGGCTCCGATGTGATACGCTACAAGGACAGAAACAGCCTGGTCTTCGGACTGAGCTGGACACCGGGGAGATATGACGTCCGGAGATACTGGAAGAAAATCACATTCCAGTTCGGGGCGTCCGTAGACGACTCATACCTGGCCGTAAGCGGGAGGTAGGGGCTGGACTGGGCGCTTTCCACAGGCATGTCGTTCCCGCTGCGGAACAGTACGGCTTTCTACTGGTCATTAAGATTCAAAAGGAACAGCTACACATACCCTACCCGCAACACGGTCACCGAGAACATGCTCACGCTCACTCTCGGCGTATCATTCGGCGAGACATGGTTTGTGCGCAGGAAGTTCGAATAGGGACACCCGTAGCGCTACGGCTTCTCCCTGCCCCGCGGGAGGACCAGGCCGAAGAACCTGTCCAGATAGCTCTCCCCTATCGGAATCAGCTCCTGGTCTATCTTTATCCTCCTGTGCTCTATCTCGGATATCTTGTCCAGGGCTATTATGAACGAGCGGTGTACCCTGACGAAATTCTCCGGGAGTAAAGTCTCGAGCTTGTTAAGGCTCTGCAGAGAGAGCAGCACCCGTCCCCCGGTCATATAAATCTTCACATAGTCCCCATATCCTTTAATATATAGGATCTCAGTCAGATACACCTTCACAAGCCTGTTTTCCATCTTTATGAAGATAAAGTCTGTCCTCTGTGACTGGGCCTGGGAGGGAGACGGTGCGCCAGAAGCCGCGGCATCTGCGGAAGCCCTGGCGCTGAACTGCCTGTAGGCCTTGTTTACAGCTGCTATAAAACGCTCATACGAAACAGGCTTCATAAGATAGTCCACCGCATCTATCGCATAGCTGTCCACCGCATACCTGTCGAATGCGGACACGAAGATGACCATCGGAGGGTCAGGATGGCTTTTCATAAGCTGGATACCGTTTATGTCGGCATTGAGCTCGATGTCGGAAAAAATAAGGTCGACAGGACAGGACATGACGGACGCTATCGCCTTCCCCACCCCGGTGAACGACCCTGCCAGTTCAAGGAACGAGACCTCCTCCTTGAAAGCCACTGTAGGCTTCTCGCTCCTGTACAGCACATAACGCAGGAGTTCGCACAGGCTGTCCATCAGTTTCCTTGCCTTCCCGGAATCCGTGCCTATGGACGAATAGATGTTGTTCATCACATTGAACAGGAAATGGGGATTCAGCTGGTTCTTGAGATTCTGCAGCTCCGTGCGGGTACGGTCATGCTCCTGCTCCTTCTTGCGCTCTTCCTCCAGATACCACTGCCTGGTCATCCTGAAAGCGACCGCGGCGCCCAAGGCGCACAGATACATGAGAAAATCCACGAAAACGAAATGGAAAGGTGTGGGTCCGGGAGGCCTGTGCCCATAAGGAGGGGCAGGAAAATCCCGGATTGCGCCAACGTCCTTCAAAGGGAAAGAGGTCATTCTCTCCAGAGTGAGGAGGAACAGTATCAGGATCAGGTTGATGCCGATGAAAGGCAGGATCCTGTCCTTGAGCAGGTATATGTCCACAAGGAAATAATAGTCCACATAGAACAATATTATGACTGTCACCGGCAGGCGCAGCAGAAGCAGGTAGTCGGTGAAAGAGAGGTTGCTGACATCCGTGCCTTCTTTCACTATTTTTTCTCTACACGGCACATCTTTGTCCATATTTTGTTCCGGAAAAATAGAACAGTTAATCCGGCAAGGGAAAATTTTTCGACATATTATCATTTTATCCCGACCAAAAGATTATATTGGCCCTGGATTCCGGGGCTCTCTGAGGCAGGATGGCAAGGCGCATCCGGCATGGAACGGCATCAAAACGGCTTTACGGAAAAAACAGGCGGTTCCTGAAACCAAACCTGACTGAAATCCGTATATAGGACAGTGCCCGGACACAAACTACGACGATATGAGAATACTCCACACAGCAGACCTCCACCTGGGGCAGACATTCCACTCCTACGACAGGACGGCCGAGCAGGGCCGCTGCCTGGAAAGCATAGAAAAGGCTATAGCCGACAGCAGGCCGGACGCATATCTCATAAGCGGGGATGTCTACCATACCGCGGCACCCGGCACAGCGGCGCAGGAGATGTTCATACGTCATCTGATGAATGTGCACAAGGCAAGCCCCCGGACCAGGGTCGTGGTCACCGCGGGCAACCATGACAGCAGCAGGATAGAAATCACAGACCCGCTATGGAACCTGGTCGGAGTGACCGTCATAGGCTCAATACAGAGGAACATGGCGGAGGGGGAGGACAACCCTGAGTACCACAGGGAACTTTTCGGCAGGCATATCATCACTGCAGGAGACGAGGAGGCCCCGGCGGGATATGTCGTGGCCCTGCCCTACTGCCATCCGGGGAACTTCCCTTCCGTAGAAGAGGGGCTTCCCAGGGAAGAAAGAGGGAAGAGACTCATACGCATGATGCTTGAAGAGGTCTCGCGGCGCAACACCTCCGGCCTCCCTGTCGTGCTGATGGCGCATACCGCCGTCCGCAAGACAACAGGCGCGGACCCGGACGCATTCGGGCAGGACCTTGAGATCATAGGCGGGATAGACATGGTGGACCCGGAGATATTCGGGCAGGGGTATGACTACGTGGCCCTCGGGCATATACATTACCCGCAGGATATCACCGGGCGGATCCGATACAGCGGCTCTCCGCTGCCTGTGTCGTTCGACGAGGACTACAGACACAGCATCACTCTCGCGGATATAGAGAAACACGGGGCCGTCCCTATTATACGGGAGATCCCGACGGTCAACGTGATGCCGGTGATCACCATACCGGAGCAGGAGCATCCAGGACCGCGCGGATGGGCGGATGCCGGAGAAGTGCGGTCAGTGCCGTGGAAAGAGGCGCTGGAAGCCCTGGAGAATTTCCCCGCGGACAGGCCTGGCTATCTGAGGCTCAACGTCACAGACGACGGCACAATCCCTGCGGAGGCCAGGGACATCGCAGCGAAGACAGCCGCCGGAAGATGCCTCAAGGCGAAGTTCTGCCTGGTGAACAGGGTGAAGAAAGACACAGGCCAGGCCGGCGGTACCTCTTCACGCACGCAGCTCAGCGCCGCCCAGCTTGGGAC
>JADIMB010000022.1 GCA_017694995.1 Candidatus Cryptobacteroides faecavium
CACTGCCCTGAAGGATGACCTTTAATCATCCTTCGGCAGTCTGCTTCTCGTATCTGTCAAGCGCTTCCCTCATGAGCTGGCGCCCTCTCTCCGATATCTCTTCCGCACGGGCGTAGTCCGCTATCGCCCCGAATTCGTCGAACGGCATGCTCACCAGTATGTCCGGCGGGGTCGTCGCTATGCCCATCCTCGCTATGGTATGGTTCATCAGACTGAATGTGCGGCCAAGCACCTTATAATAGTTGGACTCTTCGCTGAAGATCTCAGGCTGTTTCTCCTCGCTCTCGAAGACATGTTTGACCACCTCCTGGCCCTGCATCCTGGCAAGCCTGAGCTTCTCCAGTATGGTCATAGTGTCATTGTGCCTGACAGCACGGATTACCGCCTTGGTCTTTTCGGCCCTGACCTTGTCCTCCTGCTCTTTCCTGGCTTCCGCTTCGGCATCCTCAAGTATTATTGCCCTGATCTTGTCTACATCGACATCATTGACATCGAACCCTACGAGGATGTCCCCCGGGGTCCTCGGCACCCTGTTCAGCGGCATCGTGTTTGCGATTCCCCCGTCTATGAGTGTCCTTGTCCCTATTTTCACCGGACGGAAGAGAGACGGGATGGATATCGAGGCGCGGATGGCCTGGAAAAGCTTCCCCCTGTCGAAAATGACCTCTTCTCCTGTATAGAAGTCAGTGGCTATTGCCCTGAACGGTACGCCCAGGTCCTCGATGTTCACATCCGGAACAATCTCTTTCAGGGCATCGATAATCCTGTCCCCTTTTACAAGGTGGTTCATGCTGATGGATATGTCCATAAGCGAGAACACTTTCCATGCATCGAGACTGAAAAGCCACTGCCTTACTTCCTTGAGTCTGCCTGCGGCATGGATTCCCCCTACAAGCGATCCGATGGATGTGCCGGCTATCGAGGTTATCCGGTATCCTCTGCTTTCAAGCTCTTCTATGGCCCCGATGTAGGCGAACCCTCTCGGGCCTCCGCTTGAAAGGGCCAGAGCCACATCCTTGTTCTTTCTGTTTTTTTCCATAAGACTGTTTCCTGATGATACAAGAAACAACCAAATTAGCTTTTTTGGGTTTCAAAACAAAATAAATTTCCATAAAAATTCTTCCGTATGATTTTTAAAGGAGAATCAGTATGCCGGGAACGATTTCTTCGAAGAACTTTTATGCCGGCCTGAAAATGTAACCGGAATATGCCGGATGGGAAATATATTTTAAATCTGTAAAAATCGATGAATCCTCATTTAAAGTCGCTGAACAGCCATTTTCGTTTGCCGAAGTACTTTTTTTGTTATAAATTCGCGCCGCTTTTTTGGCATATGGCTGAAAACTCATTCTAAAACATACAAATGAAGGCACTTTCTAACATTCTCATGCTGCTGTTTGCATGTACAGTGCAGATGGCGGCGGCAAATTGGGGGGCGCATCAGGGTGATAACGATGTCATTGTAAGCGGCGTCGTCACTTCTGCGGAAGACGGCCAGCCTCTTGTCGGGGTGGCTGTCATGTCAGGGCCGACCAACGGAGTCATGACCCTTGATGACGGAAGCTATTCCATAGCAGCCCCTGCCGGTTCAGTTATTGTTTTCAGCAGTATCGGTTTCCAGAAATACGAGTACACGGTGCCGTCGGGTGCGGCTGCCGTGACCTGCGATGTGACCCTGGAGACGGACCAGATGCTGCTTGATGATGTGGTGGTCATCGCCTATGGTGTCCGTAAGAAAGGTACCGTGGCGGGATCTGTGGCCACTGTCAATTCGGAGAAGCTGGCCGACGCCCCTACGGCGGCCTTTGACCAGGCGCTCCAGGGACAGGTGGCGGGTCTTACGGTCATCGCCAGTTCGGGAGAGCCGAGCGAGCCGGTGAATATGACCATCAGGGGTACCAACTCCATCAACTCGGGTACGGAGCCTCTGTATGTGCTCGACGGCACTGTAATCACTGCGTCCGATTTCAGTGCGATCAACCCTTCGGACATTGCAAGCATCTCGGTACTCAAGGATGCTTCCTCATCTTCCATCTACGGTGCGCGTGCGGCCAACGGAGTAGTCGTGATAACGACCAAGCGCGGTGCGCACGGCGAGAAGCCGGTGATCAACTTCCGTATGCAGCTCGGATTCTCCGACATCGCGGAGGGCAAATGGAACCTCATGGATACCGCGGAGCGTATCGCGTATGAGAAACAGGTGGGCCTCACTGCAGGGAAGGACTATGACGCCCTCAGCAAGATAGACGTAAACTGGCTTGACGAGGTATACAACAAGGCAGCGATGCTGCAGAGCTATGAGCTTTCCGTCTCCGGGGCTACCGAGACTACGAACTATTACATCTCGGGAGGCTACTATGACCAGGAAGGTGTGGCGGTCGGGTCTCTCTTCGACCGTTACTCGTTGAGGGCCAACATAGAGCAGAAAGCCGCAAAGTGGCTTAAGGTCGGAACCAACACCATGCTCAACTACCAGAATATAGAGAGGGCTGTGCAGGGTGACGTGACTCTGGTCACCCCTATTTCCGCCGCCATGTTCATGCTCCCTTACTGGGACCCGCGCCGTGAAGACGGCTCCATAGCTTCCATCGAGGACGGGAGCTGGAAAGGGGACGGGCAGAACCCTCTGGAGTGGATGGAGAACAATCCGGTGAAATACAAGAGGTACAAGGTGCTTTCTTCAGTATTCGCCGAGGCTACCATCATCAAAGGTCTCACTTTCCGTTCACAGTTCAATGTTGACTATACCCACAGTACCGGACTCGGCAAGTCCTATCCGGAATATTCCCCTAACCTCGGGGACGGGACTGTCCAGAGGAATTCCACGGACGCTCTCGTACTGTCCATTTCAAATACTCTCAACTACAATTTCGATCTGGACAACACACACTTCTTCAACTTCATGCTTGCCCAGGAAGGTCTGAATTCCCACTATGAGGCGTTCAACCTCACTGCAAGGGGCCAGACCAACAACAAGCTCACCGACATCTCTTCTGCCACAAGGGTTACATCCTGGGGCGATACAGTCGATGACGACTACGCTCTCCTGTCTTTCTTCGGACGCGGAGAGTACAACTACCTGGACAGGTACTACGCAGACTTCTCTGTCCGCGCCGATGCTTCATCAAGGTTCGGAAAGAACAATAAATGGGGGGCCTTCTGGTCTGTCGCCTTCATGTGGAACCTCCTCGGGGAGGACTTCATGGCGCCTTCGCGCAGCTGGCTGACTTTCGCGCAGATATCGGCAAGTACCGGGACAACAGGTAACTCCTCCATCCCGAACTATGACCACCTTGCGCTTATCGGAAGCAACGGCAACTATGTCGGAGATCCCGGTATAGCTCCTATACAGCAGGGTGTGGAGGATCTGAGCTGGGAGTCCACATGGGCTACCAACCTCGGTTTCCATTTCGGATTCTGGAACAGGCTCAATGTCGACCTGGAGCTTTACAACAAGAAGACCACCAATATGCTCATGTCTGTACCGCAGTCATATTCCGACAACGGGTTCGGCTACCGCTGGGCGAACGTGGGCGCAATGGTCAACAGGGGAGCGGAACTTAATCTGAACGGTGCCGTGTTCCAGACCAGGGATTTCACCTGGAGCCTCAATGCCAATGTCTCATACAATGCCAACAAGATCACCGAACTCTACAACGGCGTGGACGAGTATGAGCTTTCATCCACAAACATGAAATATGTCGTGGGCCATCAGGTAGGTGAGTTCTATATCAACCGTTTTGCCGGTGTGAATCCGGCCAACGGCGATGCCCTCTGGTACACCAAGGACGGGGAGATCACCAATGAACTCAGGGATGAGGACCGTGTAATGACAGGCAAGAGCATGAACGCCCCGTGGGCCGGAGGATTCGGGACCACCCTGTCATGGAAAGGGCTCTCCCTTACCGCACAGTTCAGCTGGGTGGCTGACCGGTGGATGATCAACAACGACAGATACTACCAGGAGTCCAACGGACGTTTCGTGTCATACAACCAGTCCCGTGTCCTGCTGGATGCATGGAAACAGCCGGGAGACATCACAGAGGTGCCGCGCTACGGCGAGTACATGGAATTCGATGACAGGCTTCTCGAGGATGCTTCATTCATGCGCCTCAAGAATCTGATGCTCAGCTATTCCCTGCCATCGTCCCTCCTTTCAAAGACCAGGTTCATATCCGGACTCAGGATTTATGCCCAGGCGCAGAACCTGTTCACGTTCTCGGGATTCAAGGGTCTGGATCCGGAGTCCCCGAACAACATATATGTGGCTCAGTACCCTATGACCCGTCAGTTCACATTCGGACTTGATTTAACATTCTGACAGGCATTATGATGAACAAGTTATCAAGATATATCAAGATTGCGGCAGCGGCGGTGCTGCTTGCCGCAGGAACGACTTCATGCCTCGAGAAATTCCCGGAATCCGCTATTCCGGAAGATGAGGCGATGGAGAATTTCAATGATGCTGTGGAGCACCTTACCGGAATCTACTCCAATATGCTCAGCAGCGCGCTTTTCAACGGCTATCTCACACTTATTCCCGATATCCAGGCCGACCTGGTATACGCTGTCGAGGGCAACTCCAATACCTACGGGATGTTCTGGCGCTGGGAACTGCGGCCTACAGACCTTGAGATCGAGGCTGTATATGCCAGCCTTTATGCTGTGATAGGCTCATGCAACTTTTTCCTCGAGCGTGTGGACAATGTCCGCGCTGCAGAGACCGATGACCATAATCTCGACCTGCTGGACAACTATCAGGGCGAGGTATATGCCATCAGGGCTATGTGCTATTCAAAGCTTCTGGAACTGTTCTGCAAGGCTTATGATTCAGAGGAACAGGCAAAGGAAGATCCGGGTGTTGTACTCCGTACGAAATATTCTGAGCCTGAACCGGTGAAAAGGGCGAGCCTGTACGATTCATACATGTTCGTCATGAGCGACCTGGAGAAGGCTGCCGGACTGATGGATGCCGAACTCACTGACCAGGCCAGCTCCTATGTCATGTCCAATGCCGCTATCCAGGCTCTCCGTGCAAGGGTATCGCTTTATATGCATGACTGGGACAAGGCGATAGAGTATTCAAGTATCCTCATTGACGAGAGGAAAAAGACCTTCCCTCTTTCCAGCACGAAGGTGGCGTCCACTTCAACAGGGCTGAATGATTTCGGCTATATGTGGCAGTATGATGCCGGCACTGAAGTCATCTGGGAGCTCGGGCTCACCCCTACATCCTATGGCGGAGGCTCTCTCGGTACTGTGTTCCTTAACTTCAACAGGGACTATACCTATTTCTATCCGGATTATGTCCCTGCACAGTGGGTGCTGGATCTCTATACTGAATCTGACGGCCGGTACTCTTCTTATTTTGCCGACGGGGAGTCGCTGGGTATCGGTGTCGGGTATGCCGGAGTATCGGATTCCCCTCTGCTGATAAAATATTTCGGGAACATGACTTTCATCAATACATATAATATATACCATGTGAATATGCCTAAGCCGCTCCGTGTGGCTGAGCAGTATCTGATCAGGGCTGAGGCTTACTGCAGAAAGGGTGACTGGACAAGGGCTTCGGCTGACCTTTCCGCTCTCAGGGACGCAAGGTTCGCCAACGGGGGGTCTGTCTCTGTCAATGAAAGCACATGGCTTGACATGATATCGGAAGAGAGGGTCAGGGAACTCTATATGGAAGGTTTCCGCCTGAACGACCTCAAGAGGTGGCACAGGGGATTCACAAGGAAATTCCAGGCGGGAGCACAGCCGACAGGAAGCGACATCACGGTCTCTGCGGATGACCCGATGTTCGTCTGGCCGATCCCGCAGCATGAACTGCTGGCTCCGGGGTCTGAAATAGAACCGAATGAGAGTAACAAATAATGCAAGATACAGACATGAAAGGAAAGATATTTATTTCAGGAGCCTGCCTTTCGGCAGTGATTGCCCTGGCAAGCTGTTCGGAAGACAGCCATGTATATTCTGACGCGGAATATATCATGTTCGCTGATACGATGTCTGTGAATGTGGTGCTTCAGGGCAGCGAGACTTTTTCTGTGCCTGTCGTTTCCACTGTGACATGCGACTATGACCGCACTTTCGGTGTCGAGATTGTAGACAGCGGAAGCACTGCCATAGAGGGAAGGGATTATACCATTTCTTCCAATATGTTGACTATCAAGGCTGGGGAAAACAGGGCCGATGTCATTGTTTCTGCCAATCTTGACAACCTCCCTGAAATGGACACTCTGCAGTTCAATCTCAGGCTTGTAGCTCCGGAATCGGTGAAATGGGACCTTTACGGAGATCAGACAAAGGTCAGGATGTTCAAGGTAAGGCCGTTCAGTATTGATGAATTCACAGGCTGGTGTATGGTCACTTCTTCATGCCTTCTCGAGCTCCCGGGGCTGGACAACAACGGTGTGCAGCGCCTGATATGGACGGAGAAAGGGCCGGAAGAGAATACCGTGGTGCTGACCAACTGGCTTCACGACGGCTATGACGTGACTATAAAGATGGACCCGTCCGACCCGGCGGAACCTTCCGTCACCATGGATGCCGACCAGGTCATAAGCAACGAGCAGAACGTCCTCGGCCAGATAAACGCCGATGACAGGATATATGTCGAGGAAAGCTCTAACGCTTACTCTTATTTCAACACATGCAGGAATTCCGTCATTCTGAATGTCAGGGTGTATCTCCAGGAATTCGGTGCCCCGTTCGCCACTCTCGGGTATTATGACAACCAGATGGAATGGGTATCCGATGAGGAGGCCGACCGGCTTGTCAAGGAATACGGGATGATAAAGAAAGGCGGGCCTTCAGACACCGGAGCCGGTGAATGACAATACATTCCGTTCTCATTTAATTATAATCTTTAATTTTTTGAATCATGAGAAAACATTTTCTGACCACCTTGATTGCAGGCCTGGCGGGTGTCGTCTTTTCAGCGACATCATGTGATCCGGCCGAGAGCACTCCGGATCCTGTCTTCCCGGATTTCGTAGAAAAGACAGTCGCTGCCGGGGAAACCGTGGAACTTTCTTTCAGCGCCAACCAGGACTGGACGGTGAGCATACCGGCCGCCGAGGCGGGAACCTATTTCAGACTCACTGACGGCAGCACGCAGTCTTTTGCCGTCAAGGGAGAAGCCGGAGACCATACGGTAAGCGTAGTGGTTATCGGCGAGCAGGATTTTGAAAATCACGAACTGACTGTATCCATGACAATGGGGGACAGGACAGAGGATATCGCAAAGATCACCCTTCCGGCCCTTGAAAGGAGCATGAGCATCTCCAGGGCCGTGTTCAATGCGGACAAGACGGATTTTGCCACAGGTGAAGACGGTTCTTATGAATATGAGCAGATTGCCGCTGATTCTGAGATAGAGCTCATCTGGCCTGCTTCAATATCATTGGCAGATGATCCATACAGGAATTATCTGCATATCGATGCATCTGTTGAATGGAGTGTAACTGAAAAGCCTGATTGGCTCAATATTTCGCCGTCTTCAGGTGCCGGTTCATCTGACATAACCTTGTCCTGCAATTATTCCGAACTTTCTGTCGAGGAAGGTGTGGAACTTAATGGCAAGATTTCCATTTCTGGTGAAGGTATTGAGACTGCGTCCAGTTTCAATATAGTTGTACCTTCAGCTTACGGTTTGACAAAATTTATAGGTATGCCTGAGGACGGACTTCTGACATTCTCTCCAGAGGGCTATTTTACCGGTCGTGGCGATGGCTCTGAGTTCTTTGCCCAGGCTATGAGTGGGGAGCCGTTCGTATATTATTTCTGGATGCCGGTACAAGATAATATAAGGCCGGGACAGAATGTCGGTTATGCAGATGAAATCTTTACTATAACAGGTGGATGGGAGGAAAGTGTCGCAGGACTTCAGTTGTACAATCTCAGTATTGTAATGAAACCTAATGACAGTGAGAATGTACGCTCTGGCAAATTGCTCGCTGTCCCTCAGTCTGTAGTTGATGCAGATGAATATCTTCCTGTTTCGCCTGTTTACCTTACAGATATTGTGGAAGACGGAAATGGAGATATCAGACCTCAGTTCGAGCAGTATATAATAGCAGATTTCACACAGGAAGGAAAGCAGGTAGAGGAGCTCGGCCTTACTCCTTCAGATGATTTCCTTGCTCTTGTAGAAGAAGGAAAAGCGTCTTTCATTGAATTCCAGACATTTGATGAAATGGAGCCGGAAGAACAAGAGCAATATGGCAGTGTACTTGAGATGGGAGGAAAGGTGTACCGTGTCACTTATAATCATCCAGACGCAGAAGGATCTGTCTTCAACGTGTCTGGAGAGCTCGGAAGAGCAAACCTCAATCCGTATGGCACGACATGGTTGTATATTCCTGAATCCGAGGTGGAAATGGGGTATTATGTAACTCTGACTTCTGATGAGATTTCGGTTTATATGAATGGTACAACGGAGTCCGTTGACTCCTCTGAAACAAGTTTGAGTTGTTCATTGGATTTCATGTCGGATTCTGGTGAGACTATATTTGTAATAATCTTCGTCAAGAACTACTGATAAAGTATTTATAGGTTTAATTCCGGGCCGGAAGGCCTGATGCCAGACGGTCCGGGATTTAAAGACATATTGTATTAAAATTCGTCAGAAGACGTCAATTATACTTAAATGAGACAGAAAATAGAAAATTACATCAAATGTTTGGGGGCTGCGCTCTTGACGGCGGCCGTCGCACTCCTTTCAGGATGTGTGGACGAGGAGCTTCCGGACAACAGGGACCTGGACTACGGGTATGTCCAGTTCAGGCTCCTTAAGGAAATCCAGGCATCCCCGGCATCCAAGGCCGAAGTCCCGGAGCTGGACTATCTTTCCGATGCCAGCAAGGTGAAAGTGACTCTGCAGGGTGCCGGCGGGCAGCTTATCTCGCAGACGCTTGTCCTTTCGGCTGCTGACAAGGAAGCTGCGGAGTTCGGCCTCAGGAGCGACAAGCTCAGGCTTCTGGCCGGTGAATACACAATCGCCTCGTTCACCCTTTATGACGGGACTGACGAGTCTTTGTATTCCGGCATGCCGGACAGCGGGAACCAGTCTCTTACTGTCGTTCCAGGAGGACTTGTGTCAAGCGATCTTCATGTGTCTGTCACTCCGAGAGGAAAAGTCAGATTCACTATAGTCAAGGACATGGACGGCCTTACTTCTGCCCCGCAGACAAAGGCGAGGGAAGGAGAAGAGTATATTTTCGAGCAGATTGCCAAGCTGGATGTGTCCGTACTCCGTGAAGGTACTGTAGACCCGGTGGAGATCACCGGGCTCGAGTGCAGCTTCTCTATCCATTTCGAGGACAACGGGGACGAGACCGACGGCTATCAGACTTCTACTGTATCATGCGATTCGCTTGTGGCCCTGGAGGCAGGGAAGTACACCGTGGTCTCCTATCAGGTCTATGATGAGGACGACCAGCTTCTGGAGGCTATCGATTCCAACGATGATGACTTTACAGAATCCGCCTTCACTGTCGGAGACAACATGACTGCGGATGCAAAGGTCTATGTGACCCTGTATGAATCAGATGCGTATCTTATAGACAATTATGCCCTGAAAAAGATCTGGGATGCTCTCGGCGGACCGGAATGGTCTTACAGAGGACAGACTTACAACACCGGATGCAACTGGGACTTCAATAAGGATCCGGACCTGTGGAGCTATCAGCCCGGTGTGCAGGTGCATCCGAACGGAAGAGTGGCATATCTGGACCTGAGCGGATTCGGGATCAAGGGTCACATGCCAAAGGAAATCGGCAACCTGTCCGAGCTGATAGAGCTGTATCTGGGTACGCACAGTGACAATGCCGTGTCCGTCGGCGGGTCTTCCATGGGGGCGTCAGCCAGACAGGCTTCGCATTTCTATACTCCAAAAAGCGCTGCCGACCGTGAGGCTGAGCGTAAGGGGTACAAGGATGAGTACATATCTTCACGCTACCAGCAGTACCAGATGTCTCCTATATGCGCACTTTCACTGCGCCTGCACGGGCTTACGAGCCCGGCCGCGTCATCATATGACGGGCTCACCACCGAGGAGCTTTTCGCTGCCGGAGCAAAGGACATTGACAGGAAAGACCTCAGTGCCAAGCCTATGGATGTAGCTCCGGGGGTGATGTACAACGGTCTTCTCTCCCTTCCTGCTGAAATAGGCAACCTCAAGCGTCTGGAAAAGCTCAGTATCGCCAACAGCCCTATCGAGAGCTTCGGCGGTGCCGATTTCAGCGGCCTTGAGAACCTTACCGACCTGGAGATCTACAACTGTCCTGATATAAAGGAATTCCCAGACCTGTCAACACTGCCTAAGCTGACGACATTGAACCTGTCATATATCGTTTCGGACAATCCGGAATCAATCAAAGAGGATGATGTCAGGGACGCTATCGCCAAGATGTCCACCGGGGCCGCATCCAGGTCGCTCCAGATGTTTTACTGCAACAACAACGGCCTGACCGTCTTCCCTAAGGCGCTCGGTGATTTCGCAGACCTTGCCATGGTGGATTTCTCCTCCAATGAGATTACCTCGCTTCCTGACATGGAAGGCAAGTTCGATCCTTCGGAGCTGTATCTCCAGAACAACAAGATAGAAAGTATCGAAAACGAACGCAATTTCTGCGATGCCGATATCCTTACCACTATTTCACTTGCCAACAACAGGCTCGACCATGTCCCGGACCTTTTCCGTCCGCTTGCAGGGATACAGATGAGTTCCATCGACCTGTCGTACAACCGCATCACGGAATTCACCTTCCCTGCCGATCTGGGGGCTGACGGTGATTTCGCCTATGTCGTGACATTCAATCTCGGAGGCAACAGCATAAAGACTTTCCCTAAGGATTTCTTCAACCACTGCGAAGTCTCCTATATAATAATGTCGGACTGCGACCTTGAGGAGATTCCGGAAGGGACATTCAACGCCAAATATACAGAGACGCTGATTTCCATAGACATGCAGTTCAACAGGCTCAAAGAGTTCCCTATAGACTTCAATGCCACATCTGTCCCGTATCTCTATGGAGTCGATGTCTCCAGCAACGCATTTACGGATGTCCCTGTGGGATTCCTCTCATGCAGGGGCCTCACTGTCCTGGGATTCAGGGGCCAGAGGGCTGATTCAGGAGAGAGGTGCTTCAGGACCTGGCCATCGCTGCTGTACCAGCATACAGGACTGAGGGCTTTCTATGCAGGATCGAACGATATCCGCACTGTGTCCGCCGGCCAGCTTTCCCCGACCATCTTCCATGTGGAGATAGCCGACAACCCTAACATCTATTTCGATGCGTCAGATATCTGCCAGGCATGGATGCAGGGAGAATATAACCTGTACTACGACAAGAGCCAGAATATCATCAACTGCGAGGCCATGCTTCAATAATTAAAAGGATCAGATATGAAACATATTTACACATACATGATTACTGCAGCCCTTGCTGCACTTGCCCTTGCAGGCTGCAGGAATGAGGAGAGCATCGCATTCAATCTGGATACGGACAAGATAGCCTCTGGCGCTGACGGCGGCAGGTACAACCTCAAGGTGTCCGCCCAGAACGGCTGGGTGGCTTCGACCGAAGCCCCGTGGATCACTATATCCCCGGCCAACGGGAACGGGTCTGTCACATGCCAGGTCCAGGTGGACTCCGCTGTGGCCACTACATCCCGTACCGCCGAGATCCATATCCAGGACCAGGTGACATTTGATGACAAGGTCGTCACTGTGACCCAGGAGGGATACCGCTATACCATAATGCCCCAGACTACCACTTTCGAGATCCCGAACTATGAGGCTGATGCCAAAAGGTATTTCGAGGTGAAGGTGAAGGCCAATACTAATTTTTCCCTTTCCGCACCGGGAGCTTCATGGATAACTGTCCCCGG
>JADIMB010000023.1 GCA_017694995.1 Candidatus Cryptobacteroides faecavium
GCCTTGCCTCCTCGAGATTTCTGCGGGCGCAGAGAAGCTCATCGTATGTGGATATGTCCACCCCGTAGAAACAAGGGGACTTTATCATAGGCGATGCTATCCTCAGATGCACCTCGACAGCTCCGGCTTCCCGCAGCATCGTCACTATCCTGCGCGAAGTGGTGCCCCTGACCACAGAATCATCTATCAGTACGACCCGCCTGCCCTTCACTATAGTCTTGACGGCAGACAGTTTCATCCTCACTCCCTTCTCCCTCATGGACTGGGATGGATAGATGAATGTCCTGCCGATATATTTGTTCTTTATAAGCCCCATTTCATATGGAAGACCGGATGCTTCACTGTAACCCATTGCCGCACTGAGGCTTGAATCAGGCACACCGACCACTATATCTGCATCAGCAGGAGCCTCCTCCCACAGCAGACGGCCTGACTCTTTCCTGAAACTGTGGACATTGCAGCCCTCTATGTCACTGTCAGGCCTTGCAAAATAGATATACTCCATTGCACACATCGCATTCCGCCTGTACTCGGAATAATGCCTGCTTCTGATACCGTGACCGTCTACAGTGACCACTTCTCCAGGCTCGATGTCCCGGATGAACTCCGCCCCTATCGTATCGAAGGCACAAGTCTCGCTGCTGAGGACATAACCGTCCCCGAGCCTCGCAATGGAAAGCGGTCTCAGTCCGTACTTGTCCCTGCACGCATATATCCTGTTCTTCGTCATGATAAGGAAAGCAAACGCCCCCTCTATCATATTGAGAGCCTCCATTATTGCCAGTATCCTTGGCTGGCGGCGGTCAATGGCATCTTTCTTTATAAGATGGGCAAGGATTTCGCTGTCCGAAGAAGACTGGAACAGGCTGCCCCTGTCCTCAAGGTATTTCCGGAGCTGGACGGAATTCACAAGGTTCCCGTTATGGGCAAGAGCGAAATCCCCTGTGTTGTGACGGAAAAGGAAAGGCTGGACATTCTCGATACCGCCTCCACCTGTGGTAGAATATCTCACGTGGCCTATCGCCATCGGACCCGGAAGCGAAGCCACCTTCTCCTCGTTGAACACTTCGGTCACAAGGCCCTCACCCTTGACCCTCCGCAGCTGTCCGGCATCGTTCACGGCCACTATACCGCAGCCTTCCTGTCCCCTGTGCTGCAGGGAATGGAGTCCGTAATAGACAAGGCTTGCAGCCTGAGGCACTCCCCAGATGCCGAAGACACCGCATTCTTCATGCAACCCCTGAGACTGTGAGAACATTCCTGTCATATAGACTCCTCCATTTCCGAAACCTTGTCATAAATTATCCTGTATGCATCCCCCACCTTGCCCATATCCCTGCGAAACCTGTCCTTGTCATACCTCTCTTTCGTCCCGGAATCCCAGAAACGGGCATTGTCCGGAGTGATCTCATCCGCCAGAAGCAGTTCACCCGACGGGAGACGGCCGAACTCGATCTTGAAATCCACGAGGTCTATCCCGACATTGCGGAAAAGCGGTTTCAGAATGTCGTCTATCTTCCGCGAAATTGCATATATCGTATCCAGCTCGTCCTGCGAGACAAGTCCGAGCGCGACCGCATGACAATCATTGATGAGAGGGTCACACAGGTCATCATTCTTGTAACAAAGGTCAATGACAGGCTCCGACGGCACCATACCTTCCTCCAGCCCGAGCCTGGCGGCCATGGAACCGGCTATCACATTCCGGACAATGACCTCCAAGGGAATGACATCGAGACGGCGGCACAAAAGTTCCGTTGCAGACACCTGTCTGATGAAGTGAGTCTTCACGCCGTTTTTCCCGAGAATCCCGAATATCATTGCCGCTATTCCGGCATTCAGTCTTCCCTTGCCGGCAATAGCGGCCTTCTTTATCTTGTTGAATGCAGTGATGCTGTCAGTGAAGCAGACCAGGATATCTTCCGGGACTTCCGTTCCGAAGATCTTGACCGATTCACCGTTGTATATCACTTCCTTTTTCTCCATAATTTCCGTTATCAGATCGTTCGCTGCGCTCTGGATGACAAATCAGATGCTTGAGACGTTGTATGCCGCAAGACTGCAAAAGCAGCCGCTATTCCCCTCGGAAATAGCGGACTGCATTGTCAAACAGAGGCTGCTCCAGACCATCGTCAGGGATGTTCTTGAACAGGTTCCTCTCGTATCTCTCGGTATGTCCCATCTTGCCGAGTATCTGTCCGTTGCGGCTGATGATACCCTCGATGGCGTAGTATGAGCCGTTAGGGTTGTACGGAGACTCCATAGTGACCTCCTCATCTATGGGGTCCACATACTGGAAAGCCACCTGGCCGTTAGCGAACAGTTCGCGGGCAAGATCCCCGTTCACCACGAACTTGCCCTCCCCGTGGCTTACGGCTATCGTATGCAGGTCGCCGACCTTGAACCCAGAGAGCCACGGAGAATTGGTAGTGGACACCCTTGTCGTCACCATCTGGGAGACATGACGGTTGATGTCGTTGCGGAACAGGGTAGGAGACTCCCTGGTCACCATTCCGAGATGGCCGTACGGGAGAAGCCCTGACTTCACCAGAGCCTGGAATCCGTTGCAGATTCCGAGTATAAGCCCTCCCCTGTCGAGAAGCTTGTGTATCTCCTCCGCTATCTCCTTGTTGTTAAGCACATTCGCCATGAACTTGCCGCTGCCGTCAGGCTCATCTCCAGCGGAGAACCCTCCGCAGAGGGCAAATATATGGCACTCCGATATGTTCTTCTTCATTTCCTCGATGGAACGGAAGATATCCTCGCTCCTGAGGTTGCA
>JADIMB010000024.1 GCA_017694995.1 Candidatus Cryptobacteroides faecavium
ACCTTTCCGGTGTATATTTTCTGATTTTTTTCAGTCAGATAGCTCTGCTATCCTTTTCAAAAGATCAGAAAATCTCCCCTCGGAAATCTCTCATAAAATTTATATCGATAAAATTTTAAACAGCTTCTTAGAAGCCATTTAAATTTTTATCTGTCCTTGTCCGCTCTGTCCTTGTCTGCTCCCTGCCCGTACTCCAGGAGGCCCGCCAGCTCCCCGGCCGTTTCCATGCTGCTCTCAAGCTGCGAGAGCATCTGCAGGCACTCCGCTTGGGCCAGGGCCTTCCCCTTGTCTTTGATAGGCTTCCCTTCCGCATCGTAGCCGTACACCGTATTTACGGAAAGTACCGCAGCGATGACGGCGGCTGCCGCGGCTGCGGAAGAAATAGCCGCTGCAAGCCTTCTGTGCCTTGAGGCCCTTCTCCGCGGCCGCCTTTCCTGCGCCATCCCGGCGAATCCTCCGAGCATGATGCGCAGGGCCCTGTATTCCGGTGTGAGCCTTCCGGGGTCCTCTTTCCGGAGCAGCTCCCCGAGCCTCATTTCCTCCGCTCTGTCCGTCTCCCCGCCGAGATACTTCCCGGCCAGCTTCTCCAGTGTCTTTCTGTCAGTGTCCTTGAGCATTGTATTCCTTATTTATAAGCCTGTTTCTTCTATTATTATTTCTTTCAGCGCTTTTCGCGCCCGGGACAGTATCGCCCTCACCTGGTTCTCCCCGGTCCCCATTATCCCGGCGATCTCGGCTGTCGTGAACCCCTCTATGTCTTTGAGGTGTACGGCAGTCCGCTGCTTTTCCGGAAGCCTGCCGATCGCCATCCGCACGAGCTGTATGTCGCTCCAGTGCTCCGCCCATGGCCCTTGTCTCGTATCGGGGATGGCGTCAGTGGTCTCCTTCCTTGTCCGCAGCCGGTCTATGCAGCTGTTCCTGACCGACCTGAGGGCGAACGCCTCCGGATTTTCTATCCCGTTCTCCCCCGTATGCCTCTTCCACAGCCGTTCCAGGACATCATGCACTGTGTCCATCGCCTCCTCGCTGTCCGAGAGAAGCGTCCTGGCATACCGGTACAGCCTGTCATGCACCGGGGACGAGAATATGGAGGGGAATTTTTCCATTGTTTGTAAGAAACTGTTTTGAATTTTTCTGAAAATTCTTTTATGGATCTTTCCTGTATAATTTTCCTGAATTCTTTCAGTCAGATAGCTCTGCTATCCTTTTCAATAATTCAGAAAAATTCTCTCCGGAAATCTCCTATAAAATTTATGTCATAAAATTTCAAAACAGTTTCTAAATAAAGACGAATATAACACAATAATCGCAACACCGTATCCTGAAAATTTTCCATCCGGCATCCCTATAAATTGGTATTGAAAGATTTAGGGACAATCCGTACCTTTGAGAATTGTATTAAAAATCAAATTGCCATGAAAATCAAATCAATTACAGGAAGGGAGATCCTCGATTCCAGGGGAAACCCCACAATAGAGGCGGAAGTCCTTCTCGAATCAGGTGTCACCGGTATAGCATCAGTCCCTTCCGGGGCTTCGACCGGAGAGCACGAGGCTATCGAACTGCGTGACGGCGACCCTTCAAGGTACGGCGGGAAGGGAGTCCTGAAGGCCGTGGCCAATATCAACGATGTAATCGCTCCGGCCCTGGAGGGGATGTCCGCTTTCGACCAGAGGCTGATAGACAGGACGATGATCGCCCTGGACGGCACTCCGAACAAGTCGAGGCTCGGGGCCAATGCAATCCTGGGCGTCTCCCTCGCTGTGGCCAAGGCCGCTGCGGAATATCTCGGGATGCCTCTCTACAGGTATATCGGAGGAACCAACACCTATACTCTCCCTGTCCCGATGATGAACATCATCAACGGAGGCTCGCACAGTGACGCCCCTGTCGCTTTCCAGGAGTTCATGATCCGCCCTGTGGGAGCGCCTTCTTACCGTGAAGGCCTCAGGATGGGCGCGGAGGTGTTCCATGCCCTGAAGAAAGTGCTCCATGACAGGGGGCTCAGCACCGCAGTAGGTGACGAGGGCGGTTTTGCACCTGCGCTGGACGGGACGGAGGATGCCATCGAGTCGATAATGAAAGCCATAGAGAAGGCCGGCTATGTTCCAGGTAAGGATGTGATGATCGGGATGGACTGCGCTTCTTCGGAGTTCTACAGGGACGGCGTGTATGACTACACGGTGTTCGAGGGCGAGAAAGGTGTCAGGAGGACTTCCGACGAGCAGGTTGACTATCTCGAGCAGCTTATCTCCAAGTATCCGATCGACTCCATCGAGGACGGCATGAGCGAGAACGACTGGGAGGGCTGGAAGAAGCTCACCGACAGGATAGGCGGCAGATGCCAGCTCGTCGGGGACGACCTTTTCGTGACCAACGTGGAATTCCTCTCCAAGGGTATAGCGCAGGGCTGTGCCAATTCCATCCTGATCAAGGTCAACCAGATAGGTTCCCTCAGCGAGACTCTCGACGCTATCGAGATGGCCCACCGCCACGGATATACCACGGTGACTTCGCACCGTTCCGGAGAGACCGAGGATACTACTATAGCGGACATTGCCGTGGCCACGAACAGCGGGCAGATAAAGACCGGCTCACTCAGCCGCTCCGACCGCATGGCCAAGTACAACCGTCTGCTCCGCATCGAGGAGGGGCTCGGCGATCTCGCGGTCTACGGCTACAGGAGAATCCGCCGTTAAACCTTACGAGGGTGAGCCTGACTTGATATGGCTCACCCTCGTTTTTCATTTGATATTGTCCTCCAGATATTTCTTCACGTATTCCGCCGTAGGGTCCACCTTCACGATGCTGCCGTCCGCCGCCACAAGGATTATCCTCCCGCCGCCGTTCCCTGCGCCGTATTTCTGCCATATCCTGTCTCTGTCATTCATCTCCACGAGATTGAGCCACGGATAGCCGTCCTTTTTTATCGCATTCTCCATTGCATCGGTATTCCCTGTCTCCCTTGCGACGCCCACTACGGTGAAGCCCCGGTCTTTGTATTCATTGTAGACAGGGATCAGCTCCCTGCTGTGCCGCCGGCACGGGCTGCACCATGACGCCCACAGGTCTATCACGGCGATTTTGCCTTTGATTTCCTCCGATAGCGTATGTTCCGTCCCGTCCGGTTCCGGAGCCGTGAAGTCTATGTACCTTCCTCCTGGCCTGATGTCTTCCGAAGCTATCAGGTCGAGCATTCTCACAGTGAACGGATGGTCCGGATACTGTTTCTCGTACAGGGTGTGGAATATTTCCCTGTATCCGGCCTTTGAGGTACTGTCACTTTCCCACATGTACCTGTCGAAAAGGATGTAGTATCCTACTATTCCGGGATTTTCTTCGTTATATCTTATGATATGCAGGACTTTTGCCATATCTAATGAGTCGTATTCCTTTATATATTCCATGGCTGCCTCCGTGACCATGTCCTCGTCCCGTTGCCTCCTGTTGAGTTCTTCCATCAGATCGGCCGGGTATCCCGCCGCAATGGCGCTGTCAAGGAGCCGGGTGTATTTCTCTGTATAGAAATTGTCGGCGGCGAAAAGACTGTCCGCCATAGCCTGAAGTTCTTTTTCCCTGAACCGGGTGATGGCATCATTGCGGTACTCCTGGTATTCCCGGTTCATCTCCGACGTCGTACCGGTGATTTCCGGGGCCTTGTCGTCTTCCCACGGGAAAAACCGGATATCCACCGTACCGTTGTCCGAGAATACTGTCGCGGATCTCCAGCTTCCGTTCATCAATTCGTCCCAGCATATCAGTTCATAGGCAGTCTCTGTGTCCGTGCGGAGAGTATAGCTGAATTTCTCTCCTGAGACCGGGATGGATATATACGGGTTCACCCTTTCGTCGAGGCCGGCCTGGATGAGGATCATCCTCGATGTGTTGGGGCGTCCCGTGAGTGTCCCGTTTATTACCGTCCTGTATTTTGTCTTTACAGGTCTTGTCCTTATCCCTTTTATGGTTTCATTCCCGCAGCACAGGTCTACATATGGCTCGTTGCCGGCCAGCGGCTCGAATACCAGGGTGAACGGCATGGTCATGTCCTGAGGGATTGTGACGGCCTTTTCCTGCGCGTCCTTAGGAGAATGGAGCAGCCTGTACTCCGTGCCTGCCGCCCCTCCGCGCAGATACACGTCGGACGGTATGGTGATGCAGTCCCCTTCGCGCCCGTAGACATTCCCCTGTATGACAGTGGCTGTGTCTTCGATGGTGATCCGGTACACTGACATCCAGTCAAGGCTGTTCTCAGGTGTCACTTCTACCGTCTTTTTCCCGGAGCAGCCTGCAAGCAAAAGCAGGCACACGGCCAGGATGGCGGCCGCCGCCATAGAAATCCTCTTTTCCATAATAAAACAATATCAATAAAGTAATAGCATACCCGCATCATTGCACCTGAAATTCACCGTCAGTGCATACGGGACCAAATATATTGTTTTTTACTTAGAAACTGTTTTGAATTTTCCAGAAAATTCTTTTACGGATTTTTCCTGTGTATGTTTTCTTTCAATCAGATAACCCTGGCTATCCTTTTCAAAAAATCAGGGAATCTCCCATCGGAAATATCCTGTAAAATTGATGTCATTAAATTTCAAAACAGTTTCTTACATTTGCACAATATAACACTAATTATCCCCATCCGGCCATGCCGGATTTTCAAAACCGTGTAATACAATGAAAAAAGGAGCTTACCTCTTTCTTGCGGCCGGCATACTTCCTGCCGTCGCCACAGCCCAGGACAGGCCCAATGTCGTGCTGATAAACCTGGACGATGCAGGGAACGGCGATTTTTCCTTCAAGGGGGCTGTCGGATATACGACCCCGAATATCGACAACCTTGCCTCGCAGGGCATGAACATGACCAATTTCTATGCAGTCCAGCCTATAAGCGGGGCCTCCCGTGCCGGGCTTCTTACCGGCTGCTATCCCAACAGGATAGGCTTTGCCGGCGCCCCGGGCCCGCGCTCACGCACAGGCATCAACCCGGAGGAGGAGACCATAGCCGAACTGCTCAAGAAAAACGGCTATGCCACAGCGATATTCGGGAAATGGCACCTCGGTGATTCGGAAAAGTTCCTCCCGCTGCAGAACGGCTTTGACGAATACTACGGCATTCCCTACTCCCATGACATGTGGCCCTTCCATCCTCAGTACAAATATCCGGACCTCCCTCTGATAGAAGGGAACAAGGTCATAGAATACAATCCCGACATATCACAGCTGACCACTTCGTACACGGAACATTCAGTGGATTTCATACGGAGGCAGACCGCTGCCGGAAAGCCGTTCTTCCTGTATCTGGCCCATTCGATGCCGCATGTACCCCTTGCCGTTTCCGACAAGTTCAAGGGAAAGAGCCGCCAGGGGCTTTACGGTGATGTGATGATGGAGATCGACTGGAGTATCGGAGAGGTGCTCAAGGCCCTGAAAGAGACAGGCGTCTACGGCAATACCCTAGTCATCCTCACTACAGACAACGGCCCGTGGGCCAATTACGGCAACCATGCCGGCTCTTCCGGCGGCCTGCGTGAGGCGAAGGCCACCACATTCGGAGGGGGAGTGCGCGTCCCGTGTGTCATAATGTGGCAGGGGAAGGTCAGCCCCGGATCGGTATGTAACGACCTCATGTCAAACATAGACATACTCCCTACGATAGTGGAGGCTACCGGGTCGCCTTCACCGTCCCTGAAGATAGACGGGCTGAGCATGGTGCCGGAGATTCTCGGGACAGCCGGTTCCCCGGTGAGGGAGTCCCTTTGCCTGTATTATCACAAGAATTCACTCGAGGCCGTGACTGACGGCTCCTGGAAGCTGGTGTTCCCTCATAAATATGTGTCGTACGAGGTCAATTTCCCCGGGAATGACGGACAGCCGGGGCCTCTTGCCCAGCGGGAGGTGACGGAGTGCGAGCTTTATGACCTGAGGCGCGACCCGGGCGAGCGGCTGAATGTCATCGGGCACTATCCGGAAGTCGTTGAGCACCTGATGGAAGTGGCTGACAGGATGCGTTCAGACCTCGGTGACGACCTCCAGGGCATCCCGGGTAAGAACCGCAGGGAGCCTGGCTATGCAGATGGCGCGAATGTGAAGAAATGACAAAAAAAAGAGAAAACCAGCAAAAAATAGGCTTTCCTTATAACGTGGATTGGCACGGGATTTTCATCCCACGCCCGCGATTTTGAACATGCTGCAGGCACAGGGCCGGATTGATATGTACGGAGCCCGGATGCAGCATGATTGTAAGTGAAGTAAAAAAAGGAAAGAGAGATGCCAGGATTAACAGGACACATTTCGCAGGTGATAGGGCCGGTGGTCGATGTACATTTCGACATTTCCGGTGAGGATGTGGCAAGGGCGCTTCCCCGCATCCATGACGCTCTGGTGATAAAGAGGAAAAACGGCCGTGAGCTCATTGTTGAGGTACAGCAGCATATAGGTGAAGATACGGTGAGGACTGTGGCGATGGACAGTACTGACGGGCTGCAGAGAGGGATGGAGGTCGTGAATACATCAGCTCCTATTACAATGCCTGTCGGGGCACAGATCCGCGGCCGTGTCATGAACGTCACTGGGGACAGTATAGACGGGATGGCCGAACTGGACCGTGAAGGGGCGCTGCCTATACACAGGGAGCCTCCGAAATTCGAGGATCTTACCACTTCCCAGGAGGTGCTTTTCACGGGAATCAAGGTCATAGACCTGCTGGAGCCTTATCTGAAAGGCGGGAAAATCGGGCTGTTCGGCGGGGCAGGAGTCGGAAAGACAGTCCTTATCAAGGAGCTTATCAACAATATAGCCAAGAAGCACAACGGGTTCTCGGTGTTCGCCGGAGTGGGTGAGCGTACCCGTGAGGGTAACGACCTTCTGAGGGAAATGATCGAGTCAGGTGTCATCAAATACGGGGATGAATTCCTCAAAAGTATGGAGGAAGGACACTGGGACCTTTCCAAGGTGGACCACGAAGAACTGCCCAAGTCGCAGGTGGCCATGGTGTTCGGCCAGATGAACGAACCTCCTGGAGCACGTTCCTCAGTGGCCCTGTCGGGCCTTACCCTGGCAGAATCGTTCAGGGACAGCAGCGGGAACGACGGCCCCAAGGACATACTTTTCTTCATAGACAATATATTCCGTTTCACCCAGGCCGGGTCGGAAGTCTCCGCATTGCTGGGCCGTATGCCTTCCGCTGTGGGATACCAGCCGACACTTGCCACTGAGATGGGGCAGATGCAGGAAAGGATCACATCCACAAAGAACGGTTCCATCACTTCCGTGCAGGCCGTGTATGTGCCTGCGGATGACCTGACGGACCCGGCTCCTGCGACCACGTTCACACATCTGGACGCCACTACGGTGCTCAGCCGTAAGATTGCGGAGCTGGGAATCTATCCTGCTGTGGACCCTCTTGAGTCGACTTCAAGAATCCTGGACCCGAACATCGTGGGGAAAGACCACTATGAGACGGCCCAGCGGGTAAAGCAGATACTCCAGAGGAACAAGGAGCTCCAGGACATAATCTCCATTCTCGGCATGGACGAGCTCTCTGACGAAGACAGGCAGACTGTCAACCGCGCCCGCCGTGTCCAGAGGTTCCTGTCCCAGCCGTTCGCTGTCGCCGAGCAGTTTACAGGTGTGCCTGGCGTGATGGTGTCGATAGAGGACACTATAAAAGGGTTCAGGATGATACTTGACGGTGAGGTGGACTACCTGCCTGAACAGGCGTTCCTCAATGTCGGCACGATAGAGGACGCCATCAAGAAAGGCGAGGCCCTGCTTGCTGCCGCAAAGAAGAAATAGCCTTTTCATGGAGGTTGACAATGGACAATAAAGGTGGAATATATCTCAGAATATCATCGCCCGAGAAGCAGATAGCCGGCCAGATGGTCGGGTCTGTGACCTTTCCCGGACTGTCAGGAAGGTTCACTGTCCTGCATGACCATGCGCCGCTGATATCAGCGCTCGGGGAAGGCGATATCGAGTATAAGGTAGGGGGAGAGAAGGAGAGAGTGCATATCAGGTCAGGCTTTGTGGAGGTCGCGGACAACACTGTCTCTGTCTGTGTAGAGATATAAGGAGGTTGCAGGACGATGGAAAAATGGATAAGGAACATACTCATACTTGCGGCCATGCTGCTTTCGGCACCGGCCTTTGCGGCCGGCCAGGAGGGGGAAGAAGAGCCGATGGACGTGAAGGAAATGCTTTTCGAGCATATCGGGGACTCTTACCAGTGGCATATCACCATGATAGGAGAGAAGGAGATTTCCGTCCCGCTTCCGGTGATAGTCCGCAGCAAGGCTACGGGCTGGCACTGCTTCCTGTCTTCGAGACTTGAAGACGGGCCGTATGAAGGCCTGTATTTAGCTGAAGGAGGAAGATATGACGGCAAGATTGTCGAGAAGGATGCCTCAGGCAACGAGGTGAGGCCCTTCGACATATCCATCACCAAGAATGTGCTGGGGCTGATGATAAATGCAGTCATACTGGTCGCGCTGGTCCTCGGGTGCTCCCGCTGGTACAGGAGGCACGATGTCCTGAAGGAGGCGCCCGGCGGCGTGGCTGCGCTCCTTGAACCTGTCATAGAGATGGTGAACGAGGATGTCATAAAGGGCTCCATCCCTGAAAGACTGAGCTCCAGATTCGCCCCGTATCTTCTTACGGTCTTCTTTTTCGTCCTCGTGAACAACCTGATGGGGATTGTCCCGATTTTTCCGGGAGGGGCGAACATCACAGGCAACATAGCCGTCACATTCGTGCTGGCGCTGTTCACTTTCCTTGCGGTCAACCTGTTTGCGAACAGGCATTACTGGAAGGATATATTCTGGCCGGACGTGCCGTGGTGGCTCAAAGTCCCGGTGCCTCTGATACCCTTCACTGAGTTCATCGGGATATTCACCAAGCCGTTTGCATTGATGATCAGGCTTTTTGCCAATATCCTGGCTGGCCATGCCATAATCCTGAGCTTTGTCTTCATCATTTTCATCACTGTGAAGATGGGGCCGGTGCTCAACGGCACGATGACGGCCGTGTCAGTGCTATTCGGTGTGTTCATGGACTGCATAGAGCTTCTTGTAGCCTTCATCCAGGCGTATGTGTTCACGATGCTTTCCGCAGTGTTCATCGGCCTGGCGCATGAGGAACCGGAAGCCGAAGGGTCTGATAAATAAAGATTAGATATAAACGTTTAAATTAAAGAATTATGTTACTTTCAACAGTATTGCTTCAAGCTGCAGCAGGTGCTGCCCTTGGAAAATTGGGCGCCGCGATAGGTGCAGGTATCGCTGCCATAGGTGCAGGTATAGGTATAGGCAAGATCGGAGGTTCCGCCATGGAGTCCATGGCCCGCCAGCCTGAAATGGCCGGGAAGATCCGTACCAATATGATCATTATCGCGGCCCTGATAGAGGGTGTCGCTTTGTTTGCCGTCGTCATCTGCTTCATGGCAGTAGCTTAATCCTGGAGGGATAGGAAATGTCATTGCTGATGCCGGACAGTGGCCTCCTTTTCTGGATGGTACTTATTTTCGCGATTGTGTTCGCCATACTCGCGAAATGGGGATTCCCTGTAGTCACCTCAATGATAGACAAGCGTAAGGAGTATATCGCCCATTCACTTGAGCTGGCTAAGGAGGCTGACCAGAAGATGGCGAATATCGTGAAGGAACAGGACCGCATTATCTCGGAGGCCCGTTCTGAGCAGAACAGGATATTGAAAGAGGCCGCCGAGGCCAGGAACAGTATCATCAGACAGGCCCAGGAACAGGCCAGGGACGAGGCTGCCAGGCTTATTGCCGAGGCAAAGGTCCAGATACAGGCTGAGAAGGAGAGTGCGATGAGCGAGATCCGCAGCCAGGTGGCCATGCTTTCCGTGAATGTCGCCGAAAAGGTCATCCGCAAGTCTCTTTCCACTGACAAGGACCAGATGGACCTGATCGGGAAGATGGTGGAAGAATCCTCAAGGGCGGATTCCGGAGTGAATAATTGAATAGAAGACAGGAGTGGAGTATGAACACAGGATTGGTTTCATCCAGATATGCCCTTGCCCTGCTCAAGTATGTGAGCGGGACGGAGGACGAAGAGAATGTCTACAGTCAGGTCCTGAGACTGAGCGGCAGCCTGTCTGCCGTGCCGGAGCTAAGGGAGTTGATAGACAATCCGTTGTCTGTCTCTGATACTCAGAAATTCTCTCTTCTGGTCTCAGCCCTTGACGGGGAAGAGATGGCACAGGAGCTGAAAAAGTTCATCCTCCTGGTCATGAAGAACCGCAGGACCAGGTTCCTGCGCCTGATATTCCAGTCCTTCATATCCCAGTACCGGGAGGCCCACAAGATAAAGTTGAGCAGGCTTATCACAGCCGTGCCGGCTCCGGAGCTGGAAAAGAGGCTGGCGGATATCGTAAAGCGGGAGAAGGGGGAGACTGTCATTTTCGAGCACATTGTCGACCCTGCTCTCATAGGCGGGTTCATCTTTGACATAGACGGATACAGGATGGACGCGAGTGTGGCTTCCCAGCTTAAATCCGTCAGACGGCAGTTCATCGAGAAGAACAGGAGGATAGTCTGATCCCGGCGCATCTGTCTCCGGGGCGCGGGAAAAGACGAAGGGCCGGATGGCCTGCCATTTAATAACGAATTAAAAAAGACAATATATGCCGCAGAATATAAAACCGAGCGAAATTTCAGATGTGCTGCTCCGGCAGCTCAAGGAGATAGACACTTCCCTCAAGTTCGAGGAAGTGGGGGAGGTGCTCCAGGTGAGCGACGGCGTGGTCAGGATATACGGCCTGATCAATGCGGAGGCCAACGAACTGCTGGAGTTCGAGAACGGAATCATGGCGGTGGTCATGAATCTGGAGGAGGACAATGTGGGCGCTGTGCTTCTGGGACCGACAGACCAGATAAAAGAAGGTATGACGGTGCGCCGCACGGGCAGGATTGCATCCATCAATGTCGGGGAAAACATGCTTGGCCGTGTGGTTGACCCTCTTGGTGTGCCGCTTGACGGACGGGGGAAGATAGGAGGGGAGCTTACGGAGATGCCTCTGGAAAGGAAGGCTCCGGGCGTGATTTTCCGCCAGCCTGTCACCGAGCCTCTGCAGACCGGACTGAAGGCCATAGACGCTATGATCCCTATCGGAAGAGGTCAGCGTGAGCTTATCATCGGGGACCGCCAGACCGGGAAGACAGCCATCGCCATAGACACTATCATAAACCAGCGGGAGAACTATCTGGCAGGGAAGCCTGTCTACTGCATATATGTGGCTGTAGGACAGAAGGGCTCCACGGTGGCCAATATAGTAAACACCCTTCGGGAGAAAGGGGCCATGGACTATACCGTGGTAGTTGCCGCCACAGCGGCGGATCCTGCCGCCCTGCAGTATTTCGCCCCGTTCGCCGGGGCCGCCATTGGGGAGTATTTCAGGGATACGGGCCGCCATGCCCTCGTCGTATACGACGACCTGTCGAAGCAGGCTGTCGCATACAGGGAAGTGTCCCTGATCCTGCGCCGTCCTTCAGGGCGTGAGGCCTACCCGGGAGATATCTTCTACCTGCATTCAAGACTCCTGGAGCGTGCTGCGAAGATCATTGACCAGCAGGAGGTCGCAGAGCAGATGAACGACCTTCCTGAAAGCCTCAGGGGCAAGGTCAGGTGCGGAGGTTCGCTCACTGCCCTCCCTATCATCGAGACTCAGGCGGGTGACGTGTCCGCTTACATCCCTACCAACGTGATTTCTATCACGGACGGGCAGATCTTCCTCGAGACCGACCTGTTCAACCAGGGCTTCCGGCCTGCGATCAATGTCGGCATCTCTGTATCCCGTGTGGGAGGAAGCGCCCAGGTCAAGAGCATGAAGAAAGTGGCAGGTACACTCAAGATAGACCAGGCTCAGTACAGGGAGCTGGAGTCTTTCTCCAAGTTCAGCAGCGACATGGACCCGGTCACGGCAATGGCTATAGACAAAGGCCGCAAGAACAACCAGCTGCTTATCCAGCCGCAGTATTCACCTATGCCTGTGGCGGACCAGGTGGCAATCCTGTACTGCGGCACGCACGGCCTTATGCGGGATGTCCCTGTAGAAAAGGTCCGCGAGTTCCAGACCGCATTCCTGGACAGGATGCATGCCTCGCATGAGGGGGATGTGCTTGCGCCTCTGGCCGCAGGACAGATTGATGATGCAATCAGCCGTGTCATAGAAAAAGAGGCAGAGGCTACTGCATCGGCTTTCAGAAAATAATGAAATGGCATCACTAAAGGAAATAAAAAGCAGGATTAATTCCGTCAACGGGACTTTGAAGATCACTTCCGCCATGAAGATGGTGGCTTCATCAAAGCTCCGCAAGGCTCAGCAGGCCATAGGGAATCTTCTTCCGTATGAGCGGCAGATGCACCGTATCCTGGCGGACCTCCTCAAGAGCGGTGTGCCCGCAGCAGACGGCTATATGGCTGTACGGCCGGTGAAGAAAGTGGCTATAGTGGCTTTTGCATCCAACTCCTCTCTCTGCGGGTCATTCAACTCGGTAGCTGTCAAGCATTTTTCCGAATCCGTGGCTCAGTACAGGGAGCAGGGACTCTCCGACGGGGATATACTGGTGTTCCCTGTCGGCAGGAAGATGGCGGATGCAGTGAAGAAAATAGGGCTCCAGCCGCAGGGTGACTATTCCGTCATGGCCGACAAGCCTTCATATGCCGACACTTCCGCCCTTGCACAGAAACTGATGGACATGTTCGTGGGCAGAGAGGTGGACAAGATAGAGCTCATATACAACCACTGCAAATCCACCTCCACACAGGTCCCTACGTGCGAGACTTATCTTCCGGTCAGCCTGGATGCACAGGAATACCGGGATGCGGACCCGGAAACGGATACGGGCGAGGCGGCCTTCGACTACATAGTCGAGCCGGATGCTGCCGGAGTCCTGGATGTCCTGCTTCCGAAAGTCCTGTATCTCAAGATTTATGCAGTACTTCTGGATGCCTGTGCCGCGGAGCATTCCGCCAGGACTGTAGCGATGCAGGTGGCTACAGACAACGGACAGGAGCTTCTCCAGGAACTGACTGTCCAGTACAACAAGCAGAGGCAGCAGGCCATTACGGACGAGCTGCTTGACATTGTGGGCGGCACGATGGCGTGACTGCCTGCGTCTGCCGGGCTTGTCAAGGAAAAACAGGAGCTGAATCTCACGACTCGGCTCCTGTTTCATTTTTATAGATTCAATATTTATGTTTAACTAAAATCGGAATTGGATATTACTAACATTGTGCCAAAACGTTTATAATTTGAATAATAATTGTATAATTTGCAAGAATGGACGTATGCCGACGATTGTGATACTTTTTTGTCGGTATTGACAAAGCTAAAATATATCTTTGTAGAAAAATTGGATTTGATGAGAAAGGCAGTTTATTTTTTTTGCGCCGTTGCCGCAGCCGTTTCATGCGGGCGGAATTCGGACAAATGCGTAACACTCGGCTCACTGCTGGATGAAATGGTTTCTTATGATGTGCTTGCGTCATATCCTGACCCGTCCTACAAGACAATGCAGGTGAGCAGCTATGACCGCAGGACCAGGGATGCGCAAGAGCCTGGATGGTTCGCTAATGACGACGGTTTCGGCTACGAGCGGGCTGATACTGTGGACGGGAGGATCGAGAAGGTGCTGTTCGACGAGAAAGGTCCGGGTGCAGTCACGAGGATATGGATGACAACAAAGGACAAGACCGGTATCCTGAGATTCTATTTTGACGGCTCGGATTCACCTGAGGTCGTGATAGACTCGTATGATATGGACCGTTTCCCTGTGGCGGCAGGCTCCCCGCTGTCTTTGACACATACTCATTACGACAGGAATATCAAAGGGGTAGGCGGGAACACTTTCTTCCTTCCGTTGCCGTATTCGTCATCGTGCAGGATCACTCTGGAGGAGACTTCCGGGGAGGAGCGTATCCCAAGGTATTACCAGATTACTTACAGGAAATATTCTCCGGGGACGGAGGTGGAGACTTTCACTCTGGAGAATGCGCGCCGCCTTGAACAGAAAATCGCCGGGACAGGAAAGGAGCTTCTTGAAAGCAGGGATTACAGTGCGGGTACAGTATGCTCCAGGACATTCGCTGCGGGAGACCCTGCGGAAGATATGCTGGAACTTCCGTCCGGAAGTAAGGCTGTGAGGAATCTCTCTGTAGAGATTGCGGGGGTCGAGGATATGTCTGAAATGCCTGAAATAATGAAGACTACAAGGATACAGATGTTTTTTGACGGGAAGGAATGTGTGGACTGCCCTCTTGACTGCTTCTTCGGAGCGGGGTATGGAGCGCCCCCGGTGTCCGGACGCTATCTGTATTCTGACGGCAAAGGCAGTTTCTCTGCCAGATGGGTCATGCCGTACAGGTCTGATGCAAAGGCCGGTATAGTCAAAAACCCGGAATATGATTACAGTGTCAGCCTGGAGTGCAATGTCGATGATTATGAGTTCACGGACAATACTCTGTATTTCCATGCCACATATAATGAGGAGCAGGGCATAAAGGTCGGCAACGACTATAGCTCGAATGACAACAGGGAATGGAATTTCATCACCATAAAGGGAGGCAGAGGCGTATATTGCGGGGATGTACTGACATTGTACAACCATTGCCCGTCATGGTACGGTGAGGGGGACGAGAAAATCTGGATTGACGATGATTCATTCCCTTCGATAATGGGTACCGGGACTGAGGATTACTACAATTGCTCCTGGGCTCCGGTCGTCCCGTTCGACACCCCGTTCGGAGGCGCCCCGCGTGCGGATGAGGATTCCTCTCACGGCTACAACACATTCATGAGGACGCGGTCACTTGATGTCATGACATTCAGGGACAGCCTGGTGTTCGACCTTGAAATGTTGAGCTGGGTACCAGGGACAGTGGATTACAGGACCGCCTCTTACTGGTATGGGGATATTTCGGCCCAGGCTGAATGAGAGAAGTTTCTAAACGTATAAAATTCAGGTTGCTTATGTTCGGCAGTGATATTACTGAGAAAAGGAAGATGGGGCTTGCTGTGACGGCTGCGGCGGTATTCACAGTGCTCGCGATACTTTATTTCATACCGCTGGATATCCCTTACAAGATATGCTTCCCGCTTTTCACTCTGGCGGGGTTCTCCCTGTGGCTGCTTCCGTGGCCGATGAGTTTCGCCATGTTCGCTTCCGCGCTCGGTGACCTTGCAGGTGCGTCCGGGAATTTCATGGTGCAGATGGAGTGCTTCGCTGCCGCACATCTGTTCATGATCATCTTTTTTGTGCGCAGGTTCATATGGCGCAGCCGCAATGCGTCCGCGCAGGGCAGGGCCCGCAAGTCCAGACGCCTGGCTTATGTGACCATGATAGCGCTGCTGATAGTGATGCTTGTGGTCTTCGCCATGCTGGAGATCGCTCCGGCAGCCCCGTCAGGTGCTGTACGTTCAGGCGTAGTGTTCTATGCCCTGGTCATATCGATGATGCTTTTCATGGCTCTTATGCAACGGAGCCGAATGTATGCTGCAGGAGCGTGCCTCTTTGTGTTCTCAGATATGGTGCTCGCATGGAATAAATTTGTGGAACCTCTTGAATATGAGCGTTATCTGATAATGCTGCCGTATTATCTGGGCCAGCTTCTGCTTTTCCTTCGGGCTTCCAGGCTCCGTATAGTCTATGACAGGGTGAGAAGCAGGGGGCACCGTTTTACCGGGAAAATAATGGAGGACTGACAGGGGGCTCCTGTTACCGGCTCTGGACGGCCCGCCTGAGGATCCTCGGAAAAGAGAATGAGAAGATAGCCACGCAGCATATCGCGGCGGTGGCGTCTGCGATGCTCTCCGCGGCGAAAACCCCTTTCACTCCCCAGAGTCCGGGAAGCAGGACAGCCAGCGGCACCAGCAGTATCACTTTCCTCAGCAGGGCTATGAACAGGGAAATCTTTGCCTGCCCCAGGGCAATGAATGTGTTCTGGCAGGCTCTCTGTAGCCCGAATATCGTCATCCCGGAAAGAAAATACGGCATCATCCCGGATACACATCCGACAAGTTCCGTGTCCCGTGTGAAAGCTGAGGCCACCACGTGCGGGAAAAGTATCATGAGGGTCATGAGTACGGCATTGAAAGTGAACATAATGACCACTGATATCCTGAAGCATTCTTTTACCCTGTCCGGACTCCCGTGTCCGTAGTTGTAGCTTACCACAGGGATGAACCCCTGGGCGAAACCGGTCAGGGGAGCGCTCCCGACCTGCATGGCGCTCTGCATCACGGCCAGTGCGCTCACATATATGTCCCCGAAATGCTTAAGGTTCGTGTTCAGGACAAATCCCACCAGGCTTTCCGTGCTGGCCATTATAAAAGGGGAGATGCCCAGCCCGAATATCGGGAGTATGATTTTCCTGTCGAGTCTCATGTATCTTCCGGACAGGTTGAGGGTGGCTTTCCTGGAGAAGAGGAACCCCAGCACCCAGGCGGCACTGCACGCCTGGGATATGACAGTGGCTATCGCGGCGCCTTTCACTCCCATGTCCAGAACGAATATGAACACCGGGTCCAGTACTATGTTCAGGAATGCGCCGATGAGGGTGGAGAGCATAGCCGTCCCCGGTCTGCCCTGGGTGTTGATGAAGGTGTTGAGCCCTACGGAAATCTGGACGAACACTGTACCTGCGAGGTATATTGACAGGTAGTCCGTCGCATATCCTATTGTGTCCTGTGATGCTCCTGTGAACAGCAGTACAGGCTCCATGAAGGTATAGCACAGGGATGAAACCGCTATTGTGAAGAAAAGCAGAAGGACAAATCCGTTCCCGAGGATCCTTTCGGCCTTTTCCCTGTCCCCCTGTCCCAGGGCAATGGCGGCCAGCGGGGCTCCTCCTCCGCTTACGATGGCCGAGAATGCCGATATGAGTATGATGACGGAGCCGGTGACCCCTACTCCGGCCAGCGCGTCTGTCCCGATACCGGGGATATGCCCGATATATATCCTGTCTACTATGTTGTAGAGCAGGTTCACAATCTGGGCCGCCACTGCCGGAAGAGCCATTTTCAGCACCAGAGGCAGCATCCTGTCTGTCCCGAGCCGTTCCTCATATCTGTTCTCCGGTCCCATCCGTTTTTGTAAAGCGGGACAAAGATACACCAAAAAATTGCCGTGTGAATATTTTTTTTCATAACTTTACATACATTCCACGGATTGATAACTATAACTAATTTAACGTCAGTTCGACGAATTTATGTTTAACAATATTATCCTAAAAATCAATATTTTACCATTTATGATCGGAATCCGTCACACTGACGTTAATGATTAAACGTGCGTTTAATCATATAATCTAATCCCCAGTCACTTCGTGACAGCCCCTTGTTAAGGGGCGCCACCCCCTTCCTTCCCCCTCGCCGGGG
>JADIMB010000025.1 GCA_017694995.1 Candidatus Cryptobacteroides faecavium
CGACTGCCGCTCTGCCGGTGCTTGCCTCGGCATCCTTTACGGCATCCGCCGATGAAGGGATGTGGCTCCCGTCGCTGATCTCGGGAAGGATCGGGGACATGCAGGAAAAAGGATTCAGGCTCGATGCAGAGGACATCTACAGCATCAACCAGGCTTCACTGAAGGACGCCGTAGTGCTGTTCGGCAGGGGGTGTACAGGGGAGGTGATCTCTCCGGAAGGCCTTCTGCTCACCAACCACCACTGCGGCTATGGACAGATACAGAAGCACAGCAGTGTGGAGCACGACTACCTCCGGGACGGGTTCTGGGCGATGAGCCGGGATGAGGAGCTTCCGAACGAGGGCCTGACCGTGAGTTTCCTGGAAAGGATGGAGGACGTCACAGGCAGGATCCTGGACGGATACTCCGCAGACATGACCGAGCAGCAGAGGGATTCCGTGGTGAAAGCCAACTCCGGGGCACTCATAGAAGAGGCCACATCGGAGGGCAAAGGACTGAGGGCAACCGTCGAAGCCCTGTATTACGGCAACCAGTATTTCCTCTTCCTGTACCGGGAATACAGCGACATAAGGCTGGTGGGCGCTCCGCCTTCTGCGGTGGGGAAATTCGGAGGGGACACCGACAACTGGATATGGCCGCGCCATACAGGGGACTTCTCCATATTCAGGATCTATGCGGACAAAGACAACAACCCGGCCCCCTATTCCCCTGACAACGTCCCTTATACGCCTAAAAAATTCTTCAAAATCTCCCTGGACGGTGTACACGAGGGAGACTTCACCTTCATATACGGGTTCCCGGGGAGCACGCGCGAATACATAATGTCCGAAGGTGTGCGCTACATCTCGGAGGTCTCCGATCCGGCCAAAATCGCCCTGCGCACTGAAAGGCTCGGCATACAGAAGAAGTACATGGACCAGAGCCAGGCCGTGAGGATACAGTACTCGTCGAAGAACGCCTCGGTGGCAAACGCCTGGAAGAAATGGCAGGGAGAATCCGGCGGTATCAGGCGCCTGGGGACAGTGGCGGCAAAGAAGGCATACGAAGCAAAGTTTGCGGAATGGGCGGAAGGCACTGTGTATGAAAATATACTTCCGCAGCTGGATTCACTCTATGAGGCACTGGAACCTTACATGTTCGCCCTCGAGTACTATACCGAGTCTGCGGGCACCGTGGAACTCAGCTCATTCGCCATGAAGGTATCCCGGATGATGAAAGACAGCCTTGCTGACACATGTGCCACACAGCAGCAGCGTGATTCGGCCGCAGCCTCATTCGCCGGGGAGCTCGCAGCTGCCGCAAGGAGCTTCTACAAGGACTATTTCATGCCGATAGACAAAGAGTCATTCATAGCTGTCATGGAATCCTTCGGCAGGGACATCAGCGACGGGTTCAAGCCGCAGTGCTTCAAGGACGCCCTGGCAAAGTACGGCAGTGTCAGCGGATGGGCCGACGCCATTTTCGGGGAATCCCTGTTCACGGACAGCACCAGGGTGCTCGCGCTGACTGCAGCCGACACAGCGGCAGTCTCCAACGACCCGGCCACAATGTTCGCCAGGGAATTCCGCGGATGGTACACCACGGACATCTATCCGGTATGCCAGAGGCTGAACAGGGAGATCACCCTGCTTTACAGGGAATACATGAGAGGGCAGATGGAATTCGAGCCGGGAAAGGCGTTCTACCCTGACGCGAATCTCACCCTGCGCGTGGCATACGGCAAGGTGATGGGATATGCACCGGCGGACGGGGTCTACTATGAACCGCAGTCCACACTTGAAGGCATAATGGAGAAGGACAACCCGGAGATATTCGACTACAACATTCCTCAGAGGCTGCGAGACATCTACGCCGCAAAAGACTATGGAAGATGGGCCATCACCGACTCCAAGGGCAACACGACCGTCCCTGTATGCTTCATCGCGACCAACCATACTTCAGGAGGGAATTCCGGCAGCCCTGTAATCAATGCGGACGGGGACCTGATGGGGATCAATTTCGACCGCGTGTGGGAAGGGACGATGAGCGACATAGTCTTCGACCCTGACTACTGCAGGAACATCTGCCTTGATATCAGGTATGTCCTGTTCATCATCGACAAGGTGGCCGGTGCGGACCACCTCCTGGACGAGATGGTGTTCGCGGAGTAAATTATGTACCCCCCCCCAGCCACCTGCGGCGACAGCAATGCGCTGATGAAGGGGCTTCGCAGGGGATTTGATCAAATACTATTAAGGGGCCGTTCAAAATGGATTTTTTGAACGGCCCCTTAAATATGTAAGAATCAGCAGAATGCTTTAGTACTGGTCCCAGGACTTGATCTGGATGTCATCGGCTGACATTGCGCAGAACGCCCTGATGAACGCCGTGGCAAGACGGGCGTTTGTAATCAGCGGGATATTGAAGTCTATGGCCGCACGGCGGATCTTGTAGCCGTTGTCCATCTCCAGAGTACTGTAGTTCTTAGGGATGTTTATCACCAGGTCTATATCCTTGTCCTGAAGCATCTTGAGAGCTGACTCAAACTCCTTTGCAAGCCCAGGTTCCTCAGTTTCGCTCGGCCAGAGCACACGCGTGGCAGGGACATCGTTCTCCACGAGGTACCTGTACGACCCGGCTGTCGCATACAGCGTATAGCCATGGTCCGCGAGCAGCCTGCATGCACCGAGCAGATCAGCCTTCTGGAGGGCGTCACCGGAGGAAATGAGCACGTTTTTGGACGGGATCTGATAGCCTACGGAAAGCACGGACTTCAGCAGGGCCTCGTTGAAATCGTCGCCCAGACATCCCACCTCGCCGGTCGAAGCCATGTCCACGCCCAGCACAGGGTCGGCCTGCTGGAGCCTGGAGAAAGAGAACTGGGAAGCCTTGATACCTACATAGTCCAGGTCGAACGCACTCTTGTGCGGAGGGACCGGCTTCTTGCCGAGCATGACCTTGGTGGCAAGCTCTATGAGATTGATCTTAAGCACCTTTGAAACAAAAGGGAAACTTCTTGACGCCCTAAGGTTGCACTCTATGACCTTGATGGCATTCTCCTTGGCAAGGAACTGTATGTTGAACGGCCCGGAAATCTCCAGTGCGGATGCAATCTTCTTGGCTATCTTCTTTATCCTGCGGACCGTCTCGATATAGAGCTTCTGCGGAGGGAACTGGATAGTGGCGTCGCCGGAATGCACCCCTGCGAATTCCACGTGCTCTGAAATGGCGTACGCAATCACCTCGCCGGCATCCGCCACAGCATCGAACTCTATTTCCTTGCACCTCTGCATGAACTGGCTTATGACCACAGGATGCTTCTTGGACACCTCGGCGGCCATAGAAAGGAAGCGCTTTAGTTCGTCCTCATTGTAGCACACGTTCATGGCAGCGCCGGAAAGCACGTATGAAGGCCTCACCAGGACAGGGAAGCCTACCTGGTCCACGAAAGCGTTGACATCATCCAGGGTCGTGAGCTCCTTCCATTTCGGCTGGTCGATGCCCAGGGCGTCAACAATGGAGGAGAACTTGTGCCTGTCCTCAGCCTTGTCTATGCTGGAAGCTTTGGTGCCGAGGATATTCACCCCGCTCTGGTCAAGCCTGAGGGCCAGGTTGTTAGGGATCTGACCTCCCACGGACACTATCATCCCGTATGGCTGCTCCAGCTCATAGATGTCCATCACCCTTTCAAAGGTGAGCTCATCGAAATAGAGCCTGTCGCACATGTCATAGTCTGTAGACACGGTCTCCGGGTTGTAGTTGATCATCACACCGCGGTATCCTTCTTTCCTGATGGTGTTCAATGCATTCACCGAGCACCAGTCGAATTCGACGGAACTTCCGATCCTGTACGCCCCCGAGCCGAGGACAATCACAGAACGGTGGTCATGGAGGTATTTGACATCATTGAAATTTCCGTTATATGTGAGGTACAGATAATTGGTCTGTGCCGGGAATTCTGCCGCCAGAGTATCTATCTGCTTGACACACGGCACAATGCCCAGTGATTTCCTGAATACCCTGACCATGTCCTGGGCCTTTTCGTTGTCTATCCTGTCCTTGTAGACGGCCCTTGCTATCTGGAAATCCGAGAAACCCTGCTGCTTGGCCAGGCGGAGAAGGTCAGCCGGCATCGCCTCGCAGTTGTCGAATCCCTGCATCCTGTGATATGTCTCCACAATGCCGGAGAGCTTGTGCAGGAACCACTTGTCAATCTTGGTCAGCTCATGGATCTGGTCGACGGTGTACCCGGCCCTCATAGCCTTTGAAATCACGAATATACGTCTGTCCGTAGGTTCCCTGAGGGCTTCATCCACGTCAGCTACCTTGAGCTCCTTGTTGCCGACAAAGCCGTGCGCCCCCTGCCCTATCATGCGAAGGCCTTTCTGGATGGCCTCCTCGAAGCTGCGGCCTATGGCCATCACTTCGCCCACACTCTTCATGCTGGAGCCTATCTTGCGGGACACCCCGTGGAACTTCGAAAGGTCCCAGCGCGGGATCTTGCACACTATATAGTCAAGGGCAGGCTCGAAGAACGCAGGAGTGACCTTCGTCACGGAATTCTTCAGGTCGAACAGCCCGTATCCCAGGCCGAGCTTCGCCGCCACGAAAGCAAGAGGATAGCCTGTCGCCTTGGATGCGAGGGCTGACGAACGGCTCAGACGCGCATTCACCTCGATCACCCTGTAGTCCATGGCGTCAGGGTTGAATGCATACTGTACGTTGCACTCCCCGACTATTCCTATATGGCGCACAATCTTGATGGAAAGCTCACGGAGATAGTGGTATTCCTCGTTGGTGAGAGTCTGCGACGGAGCCACCACGATACTCTCGCCGGTGTGGATTCCGAGCGGGTCGAAATTCTCCATGTTGCAGACAGTGATACAGTTGTCATAACGGTCCCTTACCACCTCGTACTCAATCTCTTTCCAACCTTTGAGGGATTTTTCCACAAGGACCTGCGGAGAGAACGAGAAAGCCTTCTCGCAGGTGGCCTCGAGTTCCTGCTCGTTGTCGCAGAAGCCTGATCCCAGGCCTCCGAGAGCGTACGCTGCACGGATTATCACCGGATACCCCAGCTCCTGTGCCGCGGCGCGCGCCTGCTCCATGTTCTCAGCCGCATGGGACTTTATGGTCTTGACATCTATCTGGTCGAGCTTCTCGACGAAAAGCTCCCTGTCCTCAGTGTCAATGATCGCCTGCACAGGGGTACCCAGCACCTTCACACCGTACTTTTCCAGTGTACCGGCCTTGTACAGCTCCACCCCGCAGTTCAGGGCAGTCTGCCCGCCGAATGCCAGGAGAATCCCCTGGGGAGCCTCCTTTTTAATGACCTTCTCGACGAAGAACGGGGTCACCGGGAGGAAATAGATCTTGTCCGCCACACCCTCCGAAGTCTGGACGGTGGCGATGTTCGGGTTTATCAGGACTGTCTCTATCCCTTCTTCCTTCAAAGCTTTAAGAGCCTGGGAACCGGAGTAGTCGAACTCACCGGCCTCTCCGATTTTGAGTGCACCGGACCCCAGAATCACGACTTTCTTTATGTTGTTGTCAATCATTGTCTTCAAGATTTAAAGTTTGGATATGAATTCGTCGAAAAGGAACTCCGTGTCAGTAGGTCCGCTGGTGGCCTCGGGATGGAACTGCGCGGAGAAGAACGGCCTGGTCTTGTGGCGTATGCCTTCGTTGGTACCGTCGTTCATATTTATGAAAAGCGGCTCCCAGTCAGCCCCCAAAGTGGTGTTGTCCACGGCAAAGCCATGGTTCTGTGAAGTGACGAAACACTGGTTCGTGCCCACCCTGCGCACAGGCTGGTTGTGGCTGCGGTGCCCGTATTTCAGCTTGTATGTAGAGGCTCCTCCTGCGACGGAAAGCAGCTGGTTGCCCATGCATATCCCGAATATCGGCTTGTCCTTCTCCAGTGCCTCCCTGATATGCCCGACTGTCGCGGAGCACAGCGCCGGGTTGCCCGGGCCGTTCGATATGAACAGGCCGTCATACTCCAGAGTGTTGAAGTCATAGTCCCAAGGCACGCGGATGACCTCGACGCCCCTGCGGATAAGGCAGCGGATGATATTGTTCTTCACCCCGCAGTCCACAAGGACTACCTTCTTGTCGCCATGTCCGTACCTTATCACCTCCTTGCAGCTTACGATGGCCACCTGGTTCACTGTGTTGGGGTCCTCGATAGGGAAATCCCTGGTGAAACCGTCAGGGACAACTATCCCCAGCATGGAACCATACTCCCTCAGTACCTTTGTAAGCTCCCTTGTGTCAATGCCATAAATACCTGGCACCTTCTGTGATTTAAGCCACTCGTCAAGACTGCGTGCAGCTTTCCAGTGACTGTATTCAAATGAATAGTCTGATATCACAAGACCTCTGACATGAATCCTGTCCGATTCGAAATTCAAGGATATCCCGTAACTGTCGACACCGTCAGCCGGAACACCGTAGTTCCCGACGAGAGGATAAGTCATACAAAGGATCTGTCCTGAATAGGACGGGTCAGTAAGGCTCTCGGGATATCCGACCATTGCGGTGGAGAACACGACTTCTCCGTCACATGGCCCGGCATAGCCGAATGAGAAACCCCTGAACTCCATTCCGTTCTCAAGTTTGAGTGTAGCTCCGAGTCTATTTTCCATTGTCCTTTTATATGTTAATTATTCTATCATATATATAAAAAAAACGACCATCCCGAGAAGGAACGGTCGTCTCTCTTTCCACTATATTATATTATCTGATGGAATTTCTGCATCTTGCATGCGTTCAACATTTCAAGGTGCAAAGATAGGAAAAAACATTACAATTTTGCAAAATAATTTTACCGTGCCGGGCCGGCCCTCTGTGAACTGCAATCATATGCTGATATGGATACCGCCCATGACTGTCGCCCCAGGCATAGGATATCCGGCATTGATCTCGTATTTCTGCGCGAGAAGGTTTTCTCCTCTGGCCCATACTGACAGCCACGATGTTATACGGAATGAGGCGTACAGGTTCCACAGCACGAAATTTTCCTTCCTGTCTGTCCCCCCTGCAGTGGCGACCTGGGTATAAAGACCTGCTATATACTGGATTCCAGTAGAAGCGTTCCATCTCCCCCTGGAAAAAGACGCCCCGCCATACAACTTGTGCTCCGGAGCAGCCAGGACAGGATTCTCCATATGGAGGAAACTGTAATTCGCATCCGTGGACCAGTCCCTGCTGATTCTCCAGGCAGCCTGCACCTCCACTCCGGCATTCTCTATCCTTCCGGTGTTCATGTTCAATGGCGAAGCACCCTCGCGAGGGACTGTCATTATCATGTTGTCCCCGTTGATATAAAACACATTAAGTCCATAAGAGAGTCTGCCCTCAAGCAGAGACTGGGACAACGCTATTTCATAGTTCCACAGACTTTCCGGCTCCAAATCAGGGTTCTGAGGCGGGAACATATACATTTCCCTTATGGTAGGATAGCGGAAACCTCTGCTCGCAGATGCCTTAAGTTCAATATTTTCAGGAAGATGGAATGACAGCCCAGCCTGAGGCACCCACTCCGTGCCGACTCTCGAGTGGTGGTCCACCCTGATTCCCGCGTCAAGAGTAAGCAGACTCCCGATGCTCTGGCGGAAATCCAGATATCCGGCCACTTCATGCTCTGTCTTGTCCGCAATCTCCGAAGTCTGTCCCGCTGTTTCTCCTGAAATGTAGTCATTCCAAGCCCGTCCGCCGAAACGGAACCAGTCCACCCCGGCAGTAAGGCGGTTGCCCTTGAAGAGACGTGCACTCTGGTACCATGAGACCCCCATCATATCATCCCGGGAGTTGAACCTGTAATCAAGCGGTGTCTCCCCTGCCGCAGGATTGTACCCGTCATTTATCCAGTGTCTTCCCCAGTTGTAGAAAAAGCTTATGCTTCCGGAAGTCCTCTCGTAATTGTTGTCCAGTGCAACCGATGCCATACCTCTTGTCACACGCTGGTCCGCATCCAGCAGAGGAGCCGATACCGGCCCGGGCTGTGAAGCGTTGAAATGCGTGAGGTTCACATCAGCGCGTACATTCCACTCGGAGGAAATATCATATCCGAGCTTTGCAAAGCCGCCGTACTGTTCAAACCCCATGTCTTCCCTGTGGCCGTCCGTACGGTTGTAGGAAATGGCGGCGACGCTTGAAAAGCGCCCTTTACGGAGACTGTTGGAAAGCTCGCTCTGCACTGTGTTGAATGACCCGTAACCGGCTGTCAGGTCTGTCTGCACGCCGTCAGTGTCCATCTTCCTGGTGACTATGTTTATCACGCCGCCCATGGCATTGGAACCGTAGAGCATAGATGCTGGCCCGCGGAGCACTTCGACACGGTCGGCCAGGAAAGACTGGTAAGAGTCTGCTATCGGATGACTGAACATGCCCATATACTGCGGATGCCCGTCGATAAGGACCATCAGACGTCCGGAACCTCCGCTGAGGCCGCGCAGGGACATACCTCCTGCGGCACCGTCTGAGACTCCGTAACCCAGGACACCTCTGGAGGTTATGAAAAGTCCTGGCACCCGCTCCGACAGCACCGGGATCAGAGACGGCTGGCGTGTCTTCTCTATTTCAGACCTCCCGAGCACTGTCACAGTCTGCGAAAGATGCCTGATATCTGTCTGGTTACGTGTCCCGGTGACCACCACACGGTCGATTTCGTCACTCCACGCGGCAGCAGATGTATCAGCGGCCTCCGCGACCACCTCATCTGTGCTTCCGGCAGAAGGTATGTCTGTGCCTTTCGCCTCTGAAAGCTGAGCCGCGCAAACCACTGCAGCCGGAATGCACAAGAACCTGAAAGTGTTCAAAAAGGTAATAAGTCTCTGTCTTCTTCTGGAATCCATACAATTTCTCCTCATAAATCTAAATTCTTTTATGCACATTTCCGATATATATTCTAATCAGCTCAATGCCCATAAACACCGCACCTCACAGACGCCCATTAAAACAGCCGTCGAGTCACAGGCCCGGCGGCTGGTCAAGTTTAACGAAATGGAATAAAACGTCCTGAGGAAACCTCAGTCAATAGATATAAGTGTGTAGTTCTTGCTTCCCAGACCTATCTTCTCCGCATAATCTACAGTGTGCCTCCCGTTACGGCTCCCGATACGCTCTATAAGAGGCTTGTTGTCATTCCCCTTTGTCGCTTTCATGCCGTATACCTGGTCCAGGCAGGCCTGGTCAAGCGCGACAGGGTCCGTGGATGCAAATATGCCGATGTCATTCATCTCAGGGTCAGCAGGGCTGGAGTCGCAGTCACAGTCGACGGAAAGATTGTTCATCACATTGATGTATATGATATCCTCCCCGAAATAATCAGCGACAGCCTGGGCCGCAGCGGCCATGGACTCAAGGAAACCGTCCTGGTCATCTACGTGGCCCCAAAGTTCCTCCACCTTTGATGTCACACCCGCTGTGTGGATATAGGCTTTCCCGTTTGCCGAGGCGACTCCGATGGACTGGTTCTTGATCACGCCTCCGAATCCGGCCATCGCATGCCCTTTGAAATGGGCGAGGTTGATTATGAAGTCATAATCCTTCAAATGCGAGCCCACAATGTCATATTTTATATGTGTGGTGTCCCGGACCGGTATCCTGAACTCCCCTTCCGAATCCATGATATCGACCTTGGCGATCTCTGTAAAGCCGTGGTCTCTGGCTGTCTGCATATGCTCTTCAGTAGTGGAGCGCTTGCCGCCATAAGCCGTGTTACATTCCACGATAGTCCCGTCGACTGTCCCGACGAGCTCCTTTATAAGCTCCGGCTTGAGATAATTGTGCCCGCCGGCTTCTCCGGTGCTTATCTTCACCGCCACTCTGCCATGGGCCTGACGTCCAAGGGCCTCGTAAATTCTCACAAGGGATTCCGGCGTAATCTCCTTTGTCATGTAAACCTTTGACTGGCCGTAAGATGTGGCAGCCAGGACAAAGACCGATACTACTGAAACAATAAATCTTATCATAATCATATGAATTTGGTCATCTCCCCATATCTGGATTCCGGAGAGAATTTTACGGTGCAAATATATTACAGTTTCAGATATGACCGCATACCTTTTTTACAGATAGAACTACCTGTATTACGTTTCGTCCCGTTTTATTCATCACATTCAATGACAGCGGTTATAGAGTTTCTGAAGCCTTTTTTTGCAGCAAAATACCATGGACCCGGAGAATGTGATACCGTGCTGCAGGTGCATCAGGACATGTTTTTACGTGTTAAACGTTTACCTGATTCCGAAAACGGATAATACAGCCGTCCTTTGCAGCAAAATTCAGTTTAATCATTAAATAAGGAAATGAAAATGATTTCAGGGAAACGACTTATCTACTTGATCTTCATGGCTCTGTCTATCGCCTGCCAAAAAGTCCCCGCCGGGAGCGACTGCCCATGCGGGACTGAAACAGGCACCACTTCCGTATGCTTTTCGATACAGACAGCGGAAATAAAAAGCGGCTCAAGAAGCAGTATGGCCATAAACGACAAGACCATCAAAAGCCTCAACATCTTCGTATACAGGGACGGTATACTGGCCGCAGAGGTGTATTCCGACAACACATCGCCTGCAAGTATCGAGCTTGCATCAGGCGGGACTTACAATTTCTACACTCTGGCAAATACCGGACGTCTGGCTGCGCCGGCAGAAGAATCGGAGCTGTCAAGCTACAGATACAGGATACAGGACACCGGCGACCTGGAGTCAAAGGGGCTCCCCATGTCCGCCAGGAATGAAGGGATACTGGTAGAAGGCCCCGGGAAACGGATAGACATATTTCTTGAAAGGCTGGTCTCGAAAATAAATTTCAAGATAAACAGCGGTGCAATAAGCGGGCTTGAGGTGTCATCTGTCAGGCTGGTCAATTCGCCAAAGGATGTGGCGCCTTTCATCCCGGGAGGAAGCGCAGCGACAGAGGTCATCGCAGGAGATTACGCGACTTCTGCCGACATTTCAGCAGTCAACTCCGGAAAGACAGCCACTTTCTACATGCTGGAGAACTGCCAGGGAGAACTGCTCCCGGGAAACAAGGACCCGTGGTACAAAGTACCTGAGCATATCCCTTCAGGGAAAGCCGGGCTGTGCACTTATATGGAAGTTGAAGCAGAGCTTGACGGAAGTTCAGGAATGGCCGGGCCTGTCAAATACAGGTTTTATCTGGGCAAAAACGAGACATCCGACTTCACGATTGTGCGTAATACGGAAAACACTGTCACCCTGATCACGACAGAAGACGGCCTCGGTAAAATCTCCTGGAAAATAGAGAACGGGGACCTGCTTCCGGTGAGCATACCGGTAGTCGTAGCCGCCGACAACGGTATAATATACTACACAAGGGAGGACGGCACACTGGAAAAGACATCGGCCGGCAGTGCAAACTGGAATGATGTCATCTATGCATCAGGGAGATACGTGTTTGTCGGAGAAAACGGGAATATTGCGGCCACACGGGATTTCAGCTCATGGGAAAAGGCCACAAGCGGGACATCGGCGCTGAAGGCTGTCACATACGGGGAGAACAGGTTCGTGGCGGTCGGAGAAAACGGGAGTATCTCATACTCGACTGACGGGAAATCATGGAAACAAGTGTCCACAGGCACACAGTCATGGACAGACATCGCATATGGGAACGGCATCTTCGTCGCCGTAGGAAACTCAGGGACAAGGTCATGGGCCTTGGGGTGGTCTGAAGACGGCGTCAGCTGGACCAGCAAATCATCAAGCTCGTACAAAAACATCTGTAAAAGCGTAACGTTCGGTGACGGCAAGTTCGTGGGTGTCGGAGACAGGGCGTCTTATTCAGGGACATCAGGATATTCGACCGACGGGAAGAACTGGACATTGAACAATTATGCAGGGTCAGTATTGCACTATTGCGTCACATACGGGGACGGTGAATTCGTGGCCCTGGGCAGGAATGAGTCCATATTGTCCCCGGACGGGATCTCATGGGACATGGACAATTTCCCGATGCTTTCAGAGCCGCACGGGATCACTTTCAGCGATGGGATCTATGCTGCAACAGGGAACAAGACAAGCACGAAAAGCGGCTTTATAGTCTACTCATCCGACGGGAGCAAATGGTTTTCCGCGGTAGAAGATGACCTGGGCACCGACAGGCTGAACTCAATCTGCGTGATGGAAAGAAAGCCTTGACGGCTTCATGGGAAAAAAGAAAGACGGAGATTCAGGATCGGACCGATGCACGCCGTACGGATATGCCTGTCATAATCAATTCCGGTACGTCCCAGACATCAGAAATTCCCGTCCTTTTACCTCCGTCTTCTCTTTCAGTTCGTTCTAAGATCTCGCATCAGGAAAAATATCTGATTCAAAAACTACTGATGAATGACTCTCAGAATGCACTTCGCCGTCTTGAACTCCGACTGCCTCATCAGGGGTCCAGTCAAATACGCAGCTCCCTTGATTTGAAGAACCACGTTCTTCTGTTCCGTTTTTTGTCGAAAAATCAGACATAGTTAAATTCTTTACAGGTTAAACTTTCCTATAAAGTTACAGATTATAATCTTATAAAACAAGAACCGGATTCTTTTTTAACATGAATTTCATCTATTCTTCACCACTTGTTCACAAGAAGGAAATGAAAAATTGTCAATGTAATTTCAGGGTCTCCTGCTTCAATAAGAGCCTCTTTCCAGCGTTTATGGGCTATTGAACAAGAATTTTTTTATTTTTGCACGTTTAAATCCATTATCTGCAATGTATCTGGAAAACAATGACACCATCTGCGCACCCGCAACGATTCCCGGGACAGGTGCAATTTCACTCATACGTGTAAGCGGGGAGAAAGCCCTGGAGATAGCGGACATGGTGGTGACCTGCAGGGCAGCGGGAGGGAACTCAAGACAGGGCAGCCGTCCCGGAGAAGATGCCGGAGCCCCATGCAAAGGTCCGCTTGCCTCTGCGCCCGGCTACACCATAAAGTTCGGCACCGTGTACTCAGGCGACGGCTCCATGCTTGACGAAGTCCTGGTCAGTGTCTTCCATGCGCCACATTCCTATACTGGAGAGGATTCCGTGGAGATATCATGCCATGCTTCCGGATACATCGTAGAACAGATACTGATGCTTCTAATGGCGGCAGGGGCCCGCGCCGCCGAGCCGGGGGAATTCACGCGCAGGGCATTCCTGAACGGGAAGATGGACCTAGCCCAGGCAGAGGCGGTCGCGGACGTGATCGCCGCACAGAGCGCCGGTGCACACAGGATTGCGATGAACCAGATGAAAGGGGGCTTCTCCTCGGAACTGAAAGAGATGCGCTCCCGGCTGCTGGAGATTGTGTCTCTGATGGAGCTTGAGCTGGATTTCAGTGAGGAGGAAGTCGAATTCGCCGACAGGACGCAGCTGCGGTCACTTGTTGACAAGGTAACCGGGCACATATCGAAACTCATAGACTCATTCCGTCTGGGCAACGCCATCAAGAACGGCGTCCCTGTGGCGATAGCCGGAGCGACCAACACCGGCAAAAGCACCCTGCTTAACGCCCTGCTCGGAGAAGAACGTGCCATCGTCTCTGACGTGCACGGCACGACACGCGACACAGTCGAAGAGACAATGAACATCGACGGCATCCTTTTCCGCTTCATAGACACCGCCGGGATACGCGAGACCTCGGAGGCTGTCGAGAAAATCGGCATCGAACGGACATGGCAGAAAATCTCGCAGGCCCAAATCATACTAGGGATGCTCGACCTTTCCCGCCCGGAGACGGAGCTCGCGGAATCACTTGGCGACTTCCTTCCCAAAATCGACTTCAAGGACCAGGATCTGGTCCTTTTGCTCAACAAATGTGACCTTATAAGCACGGAAAATTATGATAACAAAAGTGTTTCCATTCAGAACCTTTTAGTTTCATTCATTGATAACGAATACAGTACAAAACCACATCTTGTACAGCATTCCACTCCCGACCCGCAGCATGGCAACGACCTAAAGACAGGAGCCGACACAGAAAAAGATACAGGGATAACTGTAAACATCCTCCCTGTTTCAGCAAAAAGACAGGATGGAATCCAGGCCCTCAAATCCACCCTGGCTTCAATGCAGAAAGACCGGCTAGCCGGCCAGGACACGACCCTAGTCACCAACCTCCGCCACATCGACGCCCTCACCCACGCCCTCGACGCCCTCACCCGAGTCCGCTCCGGCCTCGACACTTCCCTGCCCACCGACCTCATCTCCCAGGACATCCGCGAGGCCCTCTACCACCTCGGCTCCATCATCGGCGAAATCTCAACGGACGAGGTGCTTGGGGAAATTTTTGGAAGGTTTTGCATCGGCAAGTAACGGCTTGTAAACAACCGTAACCAACCATAACCATTTAGAATAAAGTCGCTGTATATCAGCGACTTTTGTTTTTATGTACTTTCCAGACCGTATTTGGAAGTAACGGTTTTTATCCATATTTTTCATACGTATTTCTACCGTGACAGAAATTCACGGTTTGCCCAAAT
>JADIMB010000026.1 GCA_017694995.1 Candidatus Cryptobacteroides faecavium
CACCCCAAGGATAGCCCTGTCCCTTACGCCGGACACGTCATCAAGCGGGACAGAGGTCATTATCCGCTCCACTTCCTCGACAGAAAGCACCTCAGGAAGATAACGGCCGATCTTCGGCGAATCCACTTTGTCACACGGATTCTCTGTGATCCTCCTCTCCGAAATAAGATAATTGAAAAAGGATTTCAGAGCGCTGAGCAGCCTTGCCTGCGAACGTTTTGAATATCCCGTCCTGGCAGAAAGATACGCCTCAATATCCTCCGGGGTCACATCACAGGCGCTGATCCCGGCCGAATCAAGGAAAAAGGCGACGTCCGACCTGTAGGCCGCAGCCGTGTTCGGAGACATCGCCCTTTCTATCTTGAGATAACGGAAATAGTCTTCAAGCAGTATGCCGTTGTCCGTATCCATAAATCAAGAATCAAAGCGTAGCGTACTTCTTCCCGTAATCGAGCATCTGTCCGAGGTAGTCATCGGTATAGACCACCTTGTAGTCGACGACCTTGCCGCCTTTCTCTACCGGGACGATATCTGGATTGACAAATCCCCCGTACGGTTTCAGCCCGAGGGCGTCATACCTTGCCTTGACCTCCTTGTGGAGTTGAGGGTCGATATTCACGGCATAAGTCTCAACGAGTTTCTTCCCGGCTTCGTAGTCCCCTTCGGACTTGATGCGCTGCACTTCGGCCAGAAGTTTCCCGAAAAGGCCGCGGAGAGCCTGGTAGTCATTCACCACGAAATAGGTCTTCCCGTCACGCACCTTCTTTTCAATCACATTGCCGGACCTGCCCTGCTCATAGCACCATTCAGCGATAAGCTTGCGGTTCTGCATATGTGCTTCAGTATTTTTCCTGCCTAGCTCCACACGGCTGAACTGCACCATCAGGCCGTTCCTTATATAATTGGAATACTGCGCCTTATATGCTTCCATATCAGGAAGGATGCCAAGATCTACAAGCTTAGGGTCGGCCATGTAATACAGACCGAAAAGGTCAGCCCTGGTCTCTTCAAGCGTGGAGCTGTACTCTTTCAGGGCATTAGGGGACACACCCGGGAGAATCTGCCCTGAACCATGTCCCAGGCACTCGTGCAGGTCAGTATGTATCTCATCTGTAAGGGAGAGGTACTTTCTGGCCATTGCGACCTCACTGTCATCCCATGCGAACTCATTGAGCGTATTCTTCGGAGACTCCTGCGCAGCCAGGTCATACGCATGGGTTATATTGGCGATAGTCACGGACTTTGAGCCGTGTTCCTTGCGGATCCAGTCCGCATTCGGAAGATTGATACCTATAGGAGTGGAAGGATAGCAGTCTCCGCCCAATGTAGTGGCATTAATCACCTTGGCGGAGATGCCCTTCACCGATTTCTTCCTGAAACGCGGGTCCACGGGGGAATTGTCCTCGAACCACTGGGCGTTCTCGCTCAGTACCCTTGTACGCTCCGAGGCCGCATGGTCCTTGATATTTACAAGCCCCTCCCAGGTGGCCTTGCGGCCGAGCGGGTCATTGTAGTCCTCTACAAAACCGTTCACGAAATCCACAGTCCCGAGAGTGTCCTGCACCCACTCTATATTGTATTTGTCCCAAAGTTTCAGGTCGCCTGTACGGTAATATTCTATAAGTGTGGCTATATACTGCTTCTGAATGTCGCTCTCAGCTGCCTCCGCAGCCTTCTCAAGTTCAGATACAATCTTCTCCAGAGCCGGAGAATAGAGTCCTCCAATCTTATACACTTCCTCCCGTATGACGCCGTCGGCCCCTTTGACAACCTTGCTGTTAAGTCCGTATGACACAGGCTCCTCATCTGACGGGTCGGTCATTTCATGATAGAATCTCTCCACCTCGTCACGTGTCACCCCATCATAGAAATTCACTGCGGAAAGCGCCACGATATCTCCGTCAGGGTCATTCGACTTCCTCTGAGGATAGAGATCCGGGTCGTAAATGACATCCAGGAGCATCCCTGCTGAGGACATGTCACACCCGGATGCCTCCATCAGAGAACGGAAATACTCCCTGGAGCATGCCGGGAAAAACTTGTCCTCGGCATAATGATGATGTATGCCGTTGCTGAAAAACACCCTTTTCGCGTATACCGTGAAATCACTGAAATCACCGCACTCCCTGTCACCGGAGTAGTTCTCCAGGATATTCTCAAGCACCTTCCTAATCTGGAGGTTGTACCTGCAGTTCTGGTCCCAGAGTATGTCCCGGCCGTACTTCGCGGCTTCCCCGAGATGATAGACATACTCTTTCTGCCTGAGTGTCAAGTCATCCCATCCAGGTATCCGGTACCGCATAATCTTTATGTCGGCGAATTCGTCTATGAGATACCTGAAATCCTTCTCGTCCTTGTCCCCAGCTGTGTCCCCGCATGAAACAGCGGCCGCAGCCACTGCCGTGATAGCTGTCATTTTCAATAATCTGTTCATAACCTGTGATTAAACCGGATGCAAAAATACACTATTTAGCCGGAAGCCGGTGCATTTGCATGGAAAAACATTGGCAATATCGGCGATAAATTATATTTTTGCAGGCTTCAGTGCTTCAAAACAAGTCATTATATACATTTCGTTCTATACATTATGAAAAGATTCTTCCACTCATATATAGCAATGCTGGCCGTATCGCTATGTGCCGCCCTGGTTTCCTGCGACAGGATACCTGATGAACCCGAGACACGCGACAGGGTGCTTCTCTACTATGCAGCAGGCTTCAACAACCTGAGCAGCTATCTTGAAGAAGACATCTCGGAGCTGGGAAGCAAAGGATATATCCCTGAAAAGACAAGCAGGAATGTACTCCTAATATTCCAGAACCTGGCTGAAAACGGATACTCTACAGCTGTAACACCCACATTATACAGGATTTACAAGGACAGCGACGGAAATATAGTAAAAGCCCCTGTCCTTGAACTGGAGCCCGGTACAGTGGCGGCCTCGGCAAGCACACTGGAAAAAGTGCTTTCATTCATAAGCACAAGTTACATATCAGACAAATACGGGATGATATTCTCATCCCATGCCACTGGATGGATTCCGGCCAAGAACAAAGCTGACAGGCCTCTGTCAAAAGGCGTCTCACCTTCATCCATCGGCAACGAATACAGCCCCGAGACCGGGACTTCCGTCCAGTATGAGATGGACCTTGCCGACTTCGCCGACGCCATCCCGATGCATCTGGACTACATCCTTTTCGACGCATGTTTCATGGGCGGGGTAGAAGTGGCTTACCAGCTCAAAGACGTCTGCGACCGGGTAGCCTTCTCGCAGGCGGAAGTGATAGCGGACGGTTTTGACTATACGACAATGGCCGCCAGCCTCCTGCAGTCGGACTCTGACCTGTACAGCGTATGCAAGGCGTACTATGAGCATTATATGTCCCTGTCCGGAGACTACCAGTCGGCGACAGTATCACTTGTGAACTGCAGCGGCATGGATGAACTTGCCGCGGTATGCAGGGAAATATTCGATGCGCACAGGCAGGCTCTTGCGGAGACTGACCCCGAAAGCATCCAGTGCTTCGGCAGGATTACAGCGCACAAGTATTTCTATGACCTGGGGGACATAATGGAGCACCTCGGGCTCTCCGCAGAGGAGACAGCCTCATTCAATTCCGCCCTGGCCAAATGCATTGTCTACAAAGCCTGCACACCATACTTCATGATAAACAGCGGAGGCTTCAAAATAGACAAATTCTGCGGTCTCAGCTCCTACTGCACCAACAAACAGACATACGACGACTTCTATAAGACCCTCGCCTGGAACCAGGCTACCGGCATGATAGAATAAACAGCTTTCTAGGCATCAGCAGGCTTTGGCCTGGTATTCACCACATTCATGGCCCTGTCTGGCCCGACGGTGGCAAAGGCCTTTATTCCTTCTATGGCACGGCTGCAGATCTGCGGCATCTGTGCCTTTTCTTCAGAGTCAAGTTCACCCAGGACGAAATCGATCTGCCCCCCGCGGCTGAAATCATTCCCTATCCCGACACGGATACGGGCATAGTCTTGCGTGCCCAGCATCTCGGTGATATTGGTCAGGCCGTTGTGCCCGCCGGCGCTTCCGCCTTTCCTCAGTCGCAATGTCCCGAACGGAAGGTTCAGGTCATCCGAAATGACAAGAAGATTCTCCAGAGGCAGCTTAAGCTCGTTCATCCAGTACCGCACCGCCTTTCCGCTGAGATTCATATAGGTGGACGGCTTTATCAGGACAAACTTCCTGCCTTTGAAACTGACTTCCGCCCGGCTGCCGTACCGGTCGGAAGAAAAAACAGTGTTGGATGCCTGAGCCCAGGCATCCAACACCATAAATCCCATATTATGTCTGGTATCGGCATATTCGGCCCCAATGTTGCCAAGTCCGACCACCAAGAAGATATTTGACATAAAATATCCGATTAAGCATTAGCCTGTGCAGCAGCCTGTGCGGTAGCACGGGTAGGCCTTACAGAGCAGATGATGGTAGCTTTCGGAGATATGATGGTCACACCCTCGTAGTGAAGGTCGCCTGCCACGATCTGCTTGCCAATCATCAGTGAAGTCACATCCACCTCAAGCTCGTCAGGAAGCTCATGGAGATGGGCGCTGATGCGCAGCTTGCGGCTTGAGACGAGGAGCTTGCCACCCATCTTTACACCTTCTGAGTGTCCTGTAATCTTGACAGGGACATCAATAGCCACAGGCTTCTCTTCTGAGACCGCGAGGAAATCCACATGGAGAGCCTCGTCAGTGACAGGATGCCACTGCACCTCGTGGAGAACGGCATAGAATTCCTTCCCGCTGTCCAGCTTAAGGTCTACGATATATGAGTTAGGTGTATGAGTCAAGGCTTTGAGATCTTTTGTGTTCACTGTGAAGAGGATGTTCTCCATTCCAAGACCGTAGATGTTGCAAGGCACAAGACCGGCCTTACGGATGCTCTTTACTGCAGCTTTGTTCCCTGCTTCTCGTACAGAGCCTTTCAATTCGATGTGTTTCATTGTTCTTAACTGTTAAAATGTGTTACTCAGTCCGTCCGGAGACGGACCCCATTGCACCAAAAAGCACCTCTGCTTTTTATGGGGCTGCAAAGTTATACATAAAATATTTAATCCCATCATTTTTTTTTGACTTTTATTATCAGGAGACGAATTGTCCGGCACTCTTAACGGATTAATGAAAATATGTTTTGCTATTTAGATAAAAATGAGTATATTGCGCAAGTTTTTGATGATAAAGTTTAACGAACTATTAAAATTTTAACTAAGATGAAAGAGCTTGTAGATCAGATCAAGGCAGAGTACGAAGTATTCGAGAAGAATGCTGAGGCTCAGGTTGAGAAAGGAAACAAAGCAGCCGGAGCACGTGCTCGTAAAGCAGCTTTGAACATTATGAAAATGATGAAAGATTTCAGGAAAGTCTCTGTAGAGAGTTCAAAGTAATGTATCTTTCTCAAGCTTTTCAAAGCTATTGAAGGCATCCTGACGGATGCCTTCTTTCATTTTTCACCCCGGGAAGGCAGCCGGCACGGCTCATTCCCCATCCCCGTCCGGAGAGGACGTATCCCTGTCCCTGGGCCGGGTCGCCTCAATCTCTTCCACACTGCGCAGATACGGAAGGCTTATGCCGAACTTCACCGAGAATGTGCGTATCAGGATGACAGCCACAGCAGCGGTAATCTGTGTGAATATATGTGAGCAGCCGAGCCATATGCATATATAATATGCGACACCGCCGCCGACACACGCAAGCGCATAAATGTCCTTACGGAAAATAAGCGGCACCTCATTTATGAAAATATCCCGGAACATCCCTCCGGCAGCTCCCGTGATCGCACCCATTATTATATTGACCCATACAGGGTATCCGGCACTGATGCTTTTCTCCACACCCACGACAGTGAACAGGCCTATCCCAATGGCGTCGAAGATGAAGAAAGTATTGTCAAGCCTCACCACCTGCCTGCGGAATATGACCACGAAGACCAGAGCCAGGGCGGTGATTATCACATATGAAGGCTGCTCCATCCAGAACGGGGTGACATCCAGCATCACATCCCTGAGGGTCCCGCCTCCGACAGCAGTCACGAAACCTACCACATACGCACCGAAAAGGTCGAAATTCTTGGCCGCGGCAAGCCTTATGCCGCTTATTGCGAAAGCGAATGTCCCGAGATAATCTATTACGGTAATGAAATCCATCTTCTGCTGTCAGTTAATTGGCCCGGATACGGCACAGGCCTACCGGCCCATGACACCGGGCGGCCCGCGCCACCCATGCCGGATAATCCGGGCGGCAAAGATAGACAAAAAACATTTTTCTGAAAATTTTTGATTTTAAATGCAACATTCCCCCCGGCCTTTGCATCTATGCGTCAGGTTTAGGTTTTAGTACACGTTTAGGGGCCGGTTTACGTAGCAGTTTCCGGCTCCTTTTCTTTTGCTCCGGTATCGAGCATATCGGCAATGTGCATCATGACATACGGCTTCCACCTCCTCACGACGGACTCGAAGTCGTCCGGAGAGCCGTTGAACAGCACACTGAAAAGGTTCCTGGTGAGGAACGGGTATGTCAGCAGCCCGAAGAATGTATAAAATATAGTGTACAGAGGCACTTTCCTTATGTGGCCACATTCCATTTCCGATGTAAGATACGATACTATCCTGCTGACATACTGCCTGATATCAAGGCGGGAGGCTGTATCCACCAGATGGGCGGCATCCCTGTGGATCTCCATCATGATAAAAAGCGGAAGCGAAGGCTCCTGGATGAACTTCTCAAGGTAGATGTCCACGAACCTGGACAGTTTCTCTATCGCCGTGGTGTCCTGGAGCAGTATCTCCTCTATGCTCGGGGCAAGGGACTGTATTATGTCCCCGAAGACGGCATGGAACATCCTCTCCTTTGTCCTGAAGTAATAATGAAGAGCCGGACGTGTGACTCCGGCCGCAGAAGCAATGTCACACATACTTGTCTCGTCGAAACCCTTCAAGACAAAAAGCGACTTTGCCGCCTCGACAATCCTTCTCTCCTGAAAGGTGCTGTCCTGTGGAGGCTGCGCCGCAGGCCCCCGGTTATTCCGCGTCTGCATATCCGGTCTTTTTAATGTTGTCTACAAAAAGCATCATGCGGTTGGTGACATTAACGTCACTTACGCCGCTGTCGAAATCAAGGGACAGGAGGTTGAGTCCGGGGCACAGCTTCTTAAGCCTGTTCTCTATCCCCCTTTCCACGATATGGTTGGCAATACACCCGAAAGGCTGCAGTGAAATAACGTTCTCGACACCTGAATCATAATACGACATAATCTCCGCAGGGAGAAGCCACCCCTCACCGAACAGAGAATTAAGGGAAATTATCCTGCGCGCCTGCTCCGCCTCATGGAAAATGTCCCCGAACGGACGGTAGTACCTGAATGACGAGCATACCTTGTTCACCTCCTCTATCCTGGACATGAGGAAACTGTACAGGCCGCTGAAGACGAATTCCGGTATCCAACCCTTTTCAAGCCGGGAGAGCTTCTTGGTCTTCCTGTTCACAAAATACTGCATGAAAAAGTCAGTCAGTATAGGAGGTACAATCTCTATCCCCTGCTCTACAAGCCACCCGGTGACATCCTTGTGCGCATAAGGATTGAACTTCAGGAAAATCTCGCCCACCACACCCACTTTGGCCGTCGTACGGTCCCGGCAGATATCACCGAACTCGGCTGCAGCGCATTTCAGCAGTCCCAGAAGGGCACCTGCATAGTCCCGTTCCTGGCGTATCACACGGTCAGCAAGGCCCAGATATTTGTCCTTCAGCCGGACGGCCTCCCCTTTCACTTTCTCCCTCACGACAGCAGGGTAATAGAACTTGGCTATGCAGTCGCTGTAAAGGATAGCATAAAGGGCCGGCACGGTGATCCTGGCCCAGTTGACCTTGAAACCCGGCTGGTAATTCCGTATACCGGCCGCAAACGAGACGGAAATCACAGGGACATTCCCATATCCCGCATCCACCAGAGCTTTCTTTATCAATGAGATATAATTGCTGGCCCTGCACTGCCCGCCGGTCTGCGTTATGGCGACAGCCGTATTCTCCGGGCTGTATCTGCCCGACCTGTACGCCTTGATTATGTCCCCGACGATAAGAGTGGCAGGGTAGCAGACCTCGTTGTTGGCGTATTTTAGTCCCAGCTCACCGGATTCGGTGTCGCTCATCGGGAGGTTCTCCACATCGTATCCGGCAAGCTTCATCACCGCCGGAATCAGAGGGGATATGAAAGGTGTAAAGAACGGGGCGAGAATCTTGCGCTTCCTGTCTTCGTTCCTGAACACAGGCACTGACTTGAATTGCTGCCACTTGCCCACTGAGGCGCCGGAAAGCCTCAGGCTCTCTATCAGAGACCTGACGCGCAGCTTCATCGAGCCGGCATTGTCTATATCATCCAGCTTGAGCAGCGTCATCGGCTTCCCGTGCCGCATGACCAGATCCCTCAACGCATCCGTAAGGAAAGCGTCCGGCCCGCACCCGAATGAAGTGAGCTGGATGCACTGGACATCCCCGGGCTGCATCGCACCCCATTTGGCCGCCTTCAGGATACGGTTTGTATATGCCCACTGGGACACGAAATGCACATCCTCCAGAGGAATCTCACGGCCACGGACAATATCATCGGAAATCACATTCACCCCCATCTCGGCCACAAGCCCCGACACCTTGTGCTGTATGAGCGGGTCAGTATGATATGGCCTTCCGATAAGCAGGACAGTAAGCAATCCTTTCCTCCTTGAATCCGACAGTATCTCCTCATCGGCTGCGCGGATACTGCGCTCGTACTCCTGCTGGGACTTTTCCGCCGCCTCAAGCGCCTTCCGGGCCGTCCTGGCGTCTATCCCGTAGTCCGCGAGGAAACTTATGCACTGGCTGTGCATCGTTTCACGGTCCTTGAAAGAAACCACAGGCGAATCCACAGGCACCTCCGTCTGGACATTCTTCACCACCTGGGAGTATCCGGTGACAATCGGACAATTGTAGCTGTTCTGGTCTTTACCGGATCTCTCGTATACAACAAACGGCATGAAAACACGGTCCACGCCCTTCTCCTGCAGTTCACTGATATGGCTGTGCACGATTTTGGCCGGGAAACAGATGTTGTCTGACATCACCATGCGGGCGCTTCTCTCATACGCATGCCCTGTGGAGCCGGACGACAGCACCACACGGATGCCGCATGAAGTGAACAGAGTGAACCAGAACGGGTATTCCTCATACATATTCAGGACCCGTGGGATGCCGACGGTCATCACAGGATCAGGGACATCAGCCTGCCTGTCAAACAGGAGACGGTATTTCAGGTCATATACATTACGTCCCGGGGAATGTTCCCTGTCCCCGTTGGAGAAGACTCTCTCACACCTGTTCCCCGAATAATAGTCGCGTCCGCCCGCAAACCTGTACCTGTTCACCAGGCACTGGTTCTCGCATCCGCGGCAGTTCAGAGCCTTTATACTGTACTCGGCCTTCTGGAGCATATCATCAAGCGTCATATGCCCGGAACGTGAAATCTCGCCCGAGATATATTTCTCCCTGGCGTAGAGCGCACATCCGAACGCCCCCATGAGCTCCGGCCGGTCAAACCTCCTTACTGTGCACCCCGTCATATTCTCCAGAGCCTTGACCACGGCGTCATTGCGCATAGTCCCGCCCTGTACGGTGATATGTGTCCCCAGCTCAGACACATTCTTGAGTTTCAATACCTTATATAAGCAGTTCCTTATTACGGAATAGGACAGTCCCGCTGCAATATCCTCTATCCTGGCCCCTTCCCTCAGCACCTGCTTCACCTTGGAGTTCATGAACACAGTACACCTCGTGCCCAGATCACAAGGGGCCTGGCTCCGGCACGCGGCAGATGCGAAATCCGAAACTCCGTAGCCCAGGGACCTTGCGAAAGTCTCGATGAATGACCCGCATCCCGATGAACATGCCTCGTTTATCTCGATCCTGTCAATCACACCTTTGTTTACAAAAATGGCTTTCATGTCCTGTCCCCCGATATCCAGGATGAAAGACACCTCCGGGTCCATGAAAGCGGCGGCACGGTAGTGGGCCATAGTTTCCACAATGCCGGCATCCAGACGGAATGCAGCCTTTATCAGATCCTCCCCGTAGCCGGTCGAGCAGCTTCCCACCACATTTATCTCAGCACCGGCGTCCCGGCTCCTGGCCATGAATTCCGACAACCCGGACTCCACGGCCTTGACAGGATTGCCCCCGTTGGGGCAATAATAAGAGAACAGGACACCTGAATCCTTGTCGGTGACTGTAATCTTGGTCGTGGTGGAACCGGAATCTATCCCCAGGAAGACATCATAGCTGCCCTTCCTCAGCGGGACAGTCACTATCCTGGCATCCGACTTGGAGGCTTTCCACCTGTCATACTCCGCAGAATCCCTGAACAGAGGAGCAAGACCTGATGATTCCAGGCGGCCTGAGACCAGGCTTCCGTCCAGAAGAGCGGCAAACGAGGACACCGTCATGAGCTTCCCGGGTACATTGCCCCCGCACTTCCGGTCTCCTGCCCCGGCAGACAATGCCGCCCCGTAGGCCGTCATCAGGCTTCCGTCATGAGGCATCACGATATCCCCGTCACCGAGGGAAAGATATTCCTTGAAGGACTTCCTGAGGGCAGGGATGAATGTAAGAGGGCCTCCGCACATAAGGACAGGAGGCTTGATGTCACGGCCGTGGGCCAGAGTGACCACGGTCTGGAGAGTGACAGCATGGAAAATAGATGCGGCGATATCCTCACGGCTTGCGTTGCGGGAGACAAGGTTCTGGATATCAGTCTTGCAGAACACCCCGCACCTTGACGCCACAGGGTAAATCCGCCCGGCCTTCAAGGCAAGCTCCCCGAGCTTCTCCACGGGCTCGTCAAGGATTATGGCCATCTGGTCTATGAATGCTCCTGTCCCGCCAGCACAGTTTCCGTTCATCCTCAAGTCGGACACAGAGCCGGATTCAAAAAACACCACCTTGGCATCCTCCCCTCCTATATCGACCATAGTGGATACCTGAGGATAGTCTGTCTTAATGGCCTTGGTAGCGGCGACCACCTCCTGTACGAACGGGAGAGAACACTTCTCCGAGATACCCATCCCCACAGATCCGGTAATGCATACAGACAGAGGCACATCACCGGCCTTCCCCCTGAACTCGTCCAGAAAAGAGACCACGGTCTCCTTCGCCCTTGCATTATGCCTCTCATATTTCGAGAACACTATATGCCCCTGTTCATCCAGCACGACTATCTTAGCTGTAGTCGACCCGACATCAACACCTACCCTAAACATCTGCTAACTATTTACTTACAATATATTTTCCATAAAAACAGAAGTGTCTGACACAACTGTCAGACACAAAGGTAAAAATTTTTCCGGTTGATTGTCCGGAATATCAATGAAAGACTTGCTTCGCGACACCCCGGTATGGACACGCTTCTTTACAAGGACTCTATCATGCGGGAAAACAGCAGCGTCATACGGTCCGCCGCGGCATCGGCAGCGGCCACGACATCATCCCCGTTGTTCTCATAGTCATCCGCATAGTCGTCATGCGCCTCATTGGTTATCACGGACATGCCGAAAACCGGGATGGACATGTGCCTTGCCACTATCACCTCAGGTATGGTGGACATTCCTACGGCATCGGCCCCGATAAGCCTGAAATACTTGTATTCCGACGGAGTCTCATAAGAAGGTCCCGTCCCGGCGAGATATACACCTTTCTTAAGTTCAATGCCGGCGTCGGCCCCTATTATTTCAGCTTTCCTTACAAGCGCCGGGTCATACGGGCGTGTCATATCCGGGAATCTCGGGCCGAACTCATCCATATTCTTGCCGACCAGAGGATTAGGAAGAAGATTGATATGGTCCCTTATGATCATGAGGTCTCCGATCCTGAAATCGAAATTTACACCTCCGGCGGCATTCGAGACAAAGAGATACCCGATTCCGAGGACTTTCATCACCCGGACAGGGAGGGTGACCAGCTCCATAGGATACCCCTCATAGTAGTGGAACCTTCCCTGCATGGCAATCACGAATTTCCCGCCAAGAGTCCCCGCTATGAAATTCCCCTTGTGCCCCACAGCCGTGGATACAGGGAAGCCCGGTATCTCCTTATAAGGAATCACCACAGGGTCCTCTATCTTGTCTGCAAGCTTTCCCAGCCCGCTGCCAAGGACTATGCCGGCGAAAGGCTTCCTTCCGCCCAGTTTTCCTGCCACATATTCTGCAGCCGTACTGATTCTTTCAATTCTTGGATCGATCATATGTATTCAGTGTTAAAAATTAAACGGATTCTTGCAGTGCACCCTCTATATGGGAGACAGGGTCCCGGAGACGATTTTCCTCGCCCGGCTTATGATTTCCTTCTCTCCGCTGACCTCCCTGTCCCGCATCACGAAACGTCCCCGGCAGATCACGGAATCTATGCAGTCGCTATGGGCCGAATAGATGAGATTCGCAAGGAACGAACCTGGAGACAGGAAGAAAGTGTTTTCGGTATCTACTATAAGGATATCGGCATCAAGGCCTTCCTCTATCTTCCCGGTATTCAGGCCGGCAGCCCTTGCTCCGTTCACTGTCGCCATCGCCAGCAGATCTTCAAGAGGCATCGCGGAAGGATCCTCCCTCCAAGCCTTCTGGACCATTGCTGCTGTCTTGAGGGCCTCCAGTATATCAAGGTTATTGGATGAAGCGCAGCCGTCTGTACCTATGCAGACATTGGCTCCGGAAGCTTTCAGTTCATTGTAAAGGAATTTATAGCCGGATGCCAGCTTCAGATTCGAATTTATATTATGGACACATGACACGCGGTTCCTCCCCAGAATCTCCACATCCTCTCCGGAGAGCCACAGAGTATGCGCCGCTATGGTGTCAGGACCAAGCAGTCCGAGACTCTCGGCATACTGGACGGGGGTCATCCCGCGGGCTTTCATGCAGTCATCCACTTCCTTCCTTGTCTCGCACAGATGAATATGGAGCTTGAGCCCGTTCTTGCGTGCGAACTCGGCTGCCCATGACATGGTGTCCTCGCTCACAGAATATATAGAATGGATTCCCATCGCGAATGAGCCGTGAGGCCATGTCCTGGCCTGCTCCCATATGGCCAGGCATCCGTCTTTCTGCCTGGCGGCCTCCGAACTGTCATACCTGTCCAGCATCACATAGGAGACCACTGGCCTGATACCGACTTCCTCCGCCGCCTTCCTGGCTGCAGCCGAAAACCAGTAATGGTCGAAAAACGATGTCGTGCCTGTCTTTGCCATCTCCAGACACGCCACCTTGGTCCCCCAGTAGACATACTCCTCGTCCACTCTGGTCTCCACCTCCCATATTCTCTTGAGCCACTGATGGAAAGCGACATCCTCCCCCATTCCACGCATAAGTGTCATCGCTGCATGGGTATGCATGTTTATCAGTCCGGGCACGGCCACTTTTCCACGGCAGTCCACTGTCTGCGCAGAAGAGCCGTCCGGTGTTCCGGCATTTGTGTCCGGGCGCCCATGTCCAGCCACTGAAATCCTGCATATCTTGCCTCCGCTGATAAAAATATCATACAGTTCATCCCCGCGTCCGGCTATTCTTATATTATTAAGCAGTATCGGTTCCATATTTCATGTTAAGGATAAAATTTTTCAAAGATAAGCAAAACTCGCTTAGAAGCTGTTTAAAATTTTATCGAAAAAACCATGTGCAGTCAAGTTCCTGTATTGACGTTCTTTTGAAAAGTCTTATTTTTGTCTTCCGAAAAATCAGGACTGACCTTAATACATGAAAAGATACATAATAGCAGCAATATCGATACTGGCATTCGCCGCAAGCATGGTATCATGTACCGACCATGAAGTCATACGGCAGTTGGATGATGTCGAAGCATATATAAACGAACATCCGGACAGCGCACTCTCTGTCCTGGACTCCATGTCCGCAGAAAGCATCCAGGGCCGGGAGGCCAACGCAAAGTTCGCGCTGCTCTATTCTATAGCATTGAACAAGAGTTATATAGATATCGACAATGACAGCATATTGGCTCCGGCAATCAATTACTATAGAAAGCACGGGACACCAAGTGACAGGATGAAGACACTGTTTTATCAGGCCAGGATACAATTCAATGCTGAAGATTACCAGGCGGCTATAGTCACACTCTCCAAGGCAGAAAAACTCGCCGGACAGATTCCGGATTCATTATATCTTGGAATGATTTATTCAGACGAAAGTGTCATATATAACATAAACTATAACTCGTCAGAGGAGCATCGGTACGCCCGTATGGCCTACGAATGTTTTGCTGAAGCCGGTATGGAGGACAGGGCTCTGATCGCAAAGTACTCATTGGGAGTTTCATACCATAGTTTAAGACAGTACGACGAGGCTATCGGAATCTACAGGGAAGTCCTGCCGCTTTTCATGGAAAGGCTGGACACGGCGATGATTACGGAATGCATGAAAAGCTACGCATTTACGGCAGCCGTCAAAGACCCGTCAGATCCGGAGACCTGCATCCGGATGTTTACGGATGTCGTAAATGTCTATCATGAACCGCTCAGTGTCAAAGAATACGGCAGTCTTGCCTACGCTTATGCCTTGAAAGGAGACTACAATACTGCAGATGCCATCCTGTCCCGGATACACCGATATCCCGACAGCAGGTTCTGGATATATAAAACGGACAGGCTCTCAGGCAAGTACAGGGAAGCCCTTGAATCTCTGGAAGAAGCGACATCAAGGCAGGATTCCGTTGTATACGCCACACTGCAGGAGTCATCTGCCAAGGCGCTGGGTACGTATTACAAACTCCAAACAGCTGTGGCTGAAAACAGGGCGGCAAATCTCCGTCTATTGGTCGTCACGCTTGTATTTTCACTTCTGGTTTTTACAGCTGCAGTCATCCTTGTATTAAGGCATAAGAAAATCAAGCAGGAGGCCGAGCGTGAACTGCTTCTGTCCATCGCGGAGACTTCCATACGGGAAAAAGAACAGGAGAAAGGAAAATTCGAGCGACAGCTTGCCGACCTCAGGAGAACGATTTCTTCGCAGCGCAAGTCCCGGTTTTCTATATTGAAAGAGCTGTGCGAAAAATATACCTTATATGAGGGCAGGGGCGACCAGCAGAAATTCATCAGGGAACATATAATGCCGATGCTTGACAGCATAAGAAAAGATTCCGGCAGCCATTCTGATTTTGAGGATATGATAGACAGGGGCCTGGACAACGTCATACAAAAGCTCAGGGCGGACATGAAAAACTTCACAGAAAATGATTTCATACTCATAAGCTATGTGATCGCCGGTTTTGATGCCTCACTGATAGCCCGTCTTATGGACATCAATAAGAATGATGTCTATTCCAGAAAACACCGTCTGACCGCAAGGATTTTAAAAGCGGAAACAGGAAATGCAGGGCTATATAAAGAGATTTTCGCTCAATAATCTGAATATCAACAATATAACAAACTTTATTCCGTCCGGGGTGGGGCAAATAGTTGAATGCCAACAAGTTAAATGGAAGTGTAAGAAGATAATCTTACACTTCCATTTAATTAGTTTATAATCAATGACTTAAGAAATGCAAAGTGTAATGGATTTTATCTCCATTTTGTTGCGGAAGCACGTTATAAGCCATAATTTTATTTCAACCAAATTTTAAAGCCATGAAGAAAATCTTATTATTTTCCGTAGCCTTGCTGCTCCTGCTTCCGGTGCAGAACATCACTGCCGATGATGACAATAAGACGGTGGTGCTGAATATAGACATTTATAAAACCGCAAAGCAATTACAAAGAAGTTTTGTTGATATTCCTATTGAATGTTACTATGTCGGCTTTGACAGCAGCGTCGTGATCGTTTTTTCAGAAGACATAGGCACAGTTGACATATCCATTGTGAATACCAGTACCGGAGAAGTGTTCTTCGATACCGTGGACGCCAAAGACGGTCAGTACGCAGTCGGAATTTCCGGAGATGACGGCACCTATATCCTTCAAATAGGAACAGAGTCAGGGGACATATATGAAGGAGAGTTCACGTTGAACTGAATATTGTACACAGAATCATGACCCGAACCAAGGTATTCTTGTTTCCTCTGTCCCTGCAAGTCAGCCGGAAACAAGAAAACCTTCCTATGAGACAAGTAAAAACAGGAACCGGTATCCCGTAAGTTTAACTCAACACATAGAAAGGCGCATCAAAGATAGTCATTTTTTCACTGAAAGCGCACCGCTTTCCTGAAAACAGCAGTATGAAGTCTGCCGGAATCGAAAAACTTCGTAACAGTTGATTAACACTAGAATTTTATAACGATGAAAACTTTGACAATTGAACAAATGGAGACGACATCTGGAGCTAAACTTAGCAGTGCATGTAAAGAAGCTCTTGCATCCCTTGGTATAGGGATGCTTGGGGTTGTATTTACAGCAGCCAGTGTAGCAACCGGCCCAATAGGCTGGATTGCTGGAGGATCAATAGCAACGACTATGTTTGGTACATCGTTCGCTGGAGCCCAAGCTTTTATGAATTGTTTATAATATAATTTATGTTATGAAAAAGAAATTGCTTTATTACATAATATCTGTTATGTTCGTACTACTATGTTTAGCTAACTTACTATATTACATAATAGTATATCGAACATTATTATCCGGCCTTTATATCGTTGCAATTATTCTTTTTATTTCATCAATCCTGCAATTGGTGGTGGTAATAAATAAATATTCGTAGCGTTAGATTTCTTTTTCATAATTGCAGAAACCCAGTCAGGGGCTTCAACCCCTGACTCCTTTAGATGTGTCGCATGATAAAGAGTTACCTGAAAAGCAGTGATATATCCCTATTGTGCATTCTGATCAGCATTCTTTTAATCCTCACCTGGCTCCAGCAGGAATATGTCGCCATCCCCCAGCTGACGAACATGCCGGTGGTGGATGATGCCGTGAAGGGCAGGCTGATAGAGAATTTCTACAAATACAGGTGGGTGGGATTCCTTACAGCCCCTTTAATACTGCTTCTGAGAATAACGCTGACCACACTCTGTCTCTTTATCGGAGGCTTTTTCGACGAGGCCATGCCGAAGCAGAACTTCAG
>JADIMB010000027.1 GCA_017694995.1 Candidatus Cryptobacteroides faecavium
CGACAGGTCCCCCGGCGAGGGGGAAGGAAGGGGGTGGCGCCCCTTAACAAGGGGCTGTCACGAAGTGACTGGGGATTAGATTATATGATTAAACGCATGTTTAATCATTAACGTCAGTGTGACGGATTCCGATCATAAATGGTAAAATATTGATTTTTAGGATAATATTGTTAAACATAAATTCGTCTAACTGACGTTATGATAAAGATTTACGGAATGGAATCATGCCCCGACTGCTCCTATGTTGAAGAGCAGGTTAACGGCAACGCAGACTATGAAATCATCGACATCGGGAGCCATGTGAAGAATCTCAAGGAATTCCTTGTACTCAGGGACAGCAATGCAGCATTCAGCCATGCAAGAAAGTCCGGCGCGGTAGGCATCCCGTGCTTCGTACTTGACGACGGCAGAGTGACCCTTATTCCCGAAGAGGCAGGGCTGAAATCGCGCCCGGCGGCAGAAGGGGCGTCATGCAGCATTGACGGGAGCGGGTGCTGATCCCTACGCGGAGGCCGGCTGGCAGCGGTCAAGCCTGTCCGCCGGACATGTCCGGCACCCTGGAAAGGATATCCTTCCTGTAACGGAAGCTCAGGTATGCTGTCCTGACAGCCAGATGGATGAAATAGGCGGCAAGTAGGACATGGAGGATTGAATGTCCGTGCATGGTCACGCCTTCCGGAAGCGTCCCGGCGGAAGATGTCACGTCTCCAACGGCCGGCTGCACGGCAGGGATCTCCAGAAGAGCGGCACCGGCAAGATATGCGGCGAAGAATCCGGCAAGTGCCCAGACCATGGCGTTGCGGATGGAAACGGAGGCCGTGGCCCCGATATAGATTCCGTCCCAGGTGAATGCGGCGCACCCGGCCAGAGGCATGAGGAGAAGCCACGGCATATAGTCCAGGCACATGGATATGACATCCGGATCCGAAGTCATTATCTTCAGCACAGGAGTTCCGGCTGAAGCATAAAGGAGCATGAAAATCACAGCGATACCCATGCTCCATAGAAATACCAGCCTGACAGTGCGCCTCAGCCCTGCCGCGTTCTTCTCTCCAATGAACCGGCCGCAGAGGGCCTCCCCGGCATAAGCGAAGCCGTCAGTGAAGTACGAGAACAGCATCATTATCTTCATTAGGATCGACGCACTTGCCAGGACCAGGTCTCCCTGGTGCGAGGACAGCATTGTGAAACCTATGTATATGCCTATGATGCCGAGCGACCTGATGAACAGGTCGGCGTTCATGCTGAAGAACCTACGGGTCTCCCCGCCTCTGAACACTGACATCAGGGAGCGCAGCCGGAAACCGGCGAACACGCGCCGGGAGTATTTCACAAGCATGATGAGAACCGCAGCCGCAAGACCGAGATACTGCGCCGCCACTGTGCCCGCAGCGATACCCGGAAAACCCATTCCCTCATAATGCACGCCCCCGAGAGAGAACCCCAACGCAAGGACAATACTCACAACGGCGTTCATCACATTGACCGTCAGGTCCGTAATCATCGGGCTTACACCGTCCTGCATCCCGATGAACCATCCCTTGAAAGCCATCAGGCCCAATGTCGCAGGCGCGGCCCAGATGCGTATGAAGAAATACTCCTGTGCAAGGGCCCTCACTTCCGGAGTGCAGTCCACCACGAGGAAAGCCGCCTTGAGGAACAGCCACTGCAGAGCGACAATCGCCAGCGCGCATGCCAGCGAAATGCCGGCCGCCCGGACAAATACATCGGCACACGCCTTCATGTCGCCTCTGCCGCACGCCTGGGCTGTCAGCCCCCCGGTACCCGTCCTGAGGAAACCGAAGTTCCAGTACAGCAGGTCGAAAAGCATCGATCCGATGGCGACCCCTCCTATCAGCGCGGCCTGCGAAGCCACTCCGGAACCCGCGGCGTCAAGGTGCCCGGCCACAGCGATATCCACCATGCCCACCAGCGGCACAGTGATGTTGGCCAGTATGCTCGGCACTGCAAGGGAGAGTATATTCCTGTTGAGAGACATGACTTACCGGTATTTCTGCTCCTCTTCGAGCATACCGAGGTAGGAAGAATAGCGTTCATAGCTTATAAGGCCCTCTTCCACAGCAGCCTTCACTGCACATCCAGGCTCATGGGTATGCGTGCACGGAGTGAAACGGCACTCCGCGGCAGCCTTCAGCATTTCAGGGAAATACAGGGCTATCTCGTCCTTCCCGAGATCCACCAGCCCGAACCCCCTTATGCCAGGAGTGTCGATTATATAGCCTCCGCTTGCCAGCCTGTACATCTCATAGAACGTGGTAGTGTGCTTCCCCTGCAGATGTGACTGGGAAATCTCGCCTGTCCTCGGGTCCAGGGCAGGGTCCAGGGCCTTTATGAGCGAGGACTTGCCCACTCCGGAGACACCGGAGAAAAGACAGACCTTGCCGCTGCACGCTTCCCTCAGGGCCCCGACACCCGTGCCGTCAGCGGCGGAGACATCCATCACCGGATACCCGGCTCCTTCATATATGCTGTGGAATGCCTGCACCATGTCCCTATGCCCGGGCCCGTAAAGGTCCGACTTGTTCAGCACTATGGTGGCAGGGACTCCGTACACTTCGCAGGTAACAAGTATCCTGTCCAGGAAAGGCAGCTTCACTTCAGGGAAATCGACAGTCACGATGATGAAAGCCATGTCGACGTTGGCCGCGATGATGTGGGACTGCCTGGAGAGGTTTGTCGAGCGACGGATGATATAATTCTTCCGGGGAAGTATGTCCGTGATGGTGGCAGGGTTCTCCGCATCAGGCTTCTCGCCGGCCCGGAGCCCCTCAGGGAACATGAACTCCACCCTGTCCCCTACCGCTACCGGATTGGTGGCGGTACTGCCTTTCTGCCTTATCCTCCCGCGCAGCACCGCCGGGAAGAGCTCCCACTGCGGCAGTACAGTCAGAAGATAATGGCTTCCGGTATGTTTTACTACTGTAGCTTCCATACGGAGCGCAAATGTAGCAAAAATTCAGCAACAATTCCCTATGGCAGCAGCGGCATTTTTCATGAATCCGGCACGAGTACTCAAAATAAATAATTACATTTGCCGTAATGTAATTATCACAGCCATGATCAACGAAGTACAGATAGAGGAGACCCTGAAAGGGCTTTTTGAAAAAATAGATTTCACGGCCGAGCCATCAGGCCTGTATGATCCGCTCAGGTATATGATAGGAATCGGAGGGAAACGCGTAAGGCCACGGCTTTGCCTGACCGTCTATTCGCTGTTCAAAGACAGCTTTTCCGAAGAGATACTGGAACCTGCCGCCGCACTGGAGGTTTTCCACAGCTTCACCCTCATACATGACGACATAATGGACAATGCGGACATGCGCCGCGGGCAGCCTACCGTATACAGGAAATGGAATGACAATACCGCAATCCTCTCCGGAGACGTCATGTGCATCGACAGCTACCGCAGGATAGCCAAGGCTCCGGCCAAAGTCCTGCCCCAGGTCCTTGAACTGTTCAGCGCGACAGCAGCGCAGGTATGTGAAGGACAGCAGTATGACATGGATTTCGAGGATATGAAGGAAGTGCCCATGGCCGGCTACATGAAGATGATAGGGCTCAAGACAGCGGTCCTTCTGGCATGCTCGGCCAAGCTGGGGGCTCTGATAGCCGGGGCAGACAGCAGGACATGCGGCTACCTCTACAAATTCGGCTACAGCCTTGGGCTTGCATTCCAGATCACCGATGACTTCCTGGACACTTTCGGCGACCCGGACGTGTTCGGCAAGAAAATCGGCGGGGACATCCTCAACAACAAGAAAAGCTGGCTTCTGACACGGGCCCTTGAAAAAAGCGGGGAAATGGAGAAATCAGGCGTGATATCCCGCGCCACCGGCAAGTCGGCACTTCTCTCCGCCATGGACATGAAGGCAGTGAACGACTCCGAGAAAGCAGCCAAGATAGCCAAAGTAAAAGGGATATACACAGAGCTTGGCGTCGACGAGGACGCGAAGTACGAAATCATCAAGCAGCATGCCCATGCCATGGAATACGCAGGGATGATAGGACTTCCGAGGGTGCGGTATGAAATGCTGCACAGGTATGCAGACAAACTGCTGGGACGCACAAGATAACTGACAGTATCCGATGCAAAAGAAAGATATCAACATAATGGCCCCTGCGGGGAACTTCGAATGTCTCCATGCGGCGATACAGGGCGGGGCCGATTCAGTGTATTTCGGGGTTGAGAAGCTGAACATGCGCTCCCACTCCGCCAACAACTTCAAGATGACAGACCTGCAGGAGATATGCAGCATCTGCCGGGAGCACGGTGTGGAGACATACCTGACACTCAATATCGTGCTGTACGATGAAGACCTGGAGGACATGCGCCGCACTCTAGATGCGGCCAAGGCGGCCGGTGTGACTGCGGTGATAGCCTCCGACATGGCCGCCATCATGTATGCGCGGGAAATCGGAGTCGAGGTGCATATATCCACTCAGCTGAGCATATCCAACTCCCAGTCCCTGAAGTTCTACGCACAGTACGCCGATGTCATCGTGCTCGCCCGCGAGCTGAATCTCCACCAGGTCAAGGCGATAAAGGAAACCATAGACCGCGACGGGATCACGGGGCCATCAGGCAGGCCGGTACAGATCGAGATGTTCGCCCACGGAGCCCTGTGCATGGCCATTTCAGGCAAATGCTACCTCAGCCTGCATGAATACGGGGCGTCCGCAAACCGCGGGTCATGCTACCAGATATGCCGCCGCGGATATGAGGTCACAGACCTGGAGACGGGGAACCGGCTTGTGGTGGACAACAAATATATCATGTCGCCAAAGGACCTGTGCACCATAGAGTTCATGGACAAGATCATAGACTCAGGAGTGACAGTCTTCAAGATAGAGGGCAGGGCAAGGTCCGCCGAATATGTGAAACGCGTGGCATCCTGCTACAGGAGGGCCGCGGATGCCGTATGCGACGGGACATATACACCCGAGACCGCAGCAGGACTCAAGAAGGAACTCGCTGAAGTGTTCAACCGCGGGTTCTGGGACGGATACTACCAGGGCGCAAGGCTCGGGCAGTGGAGCGAGGTCTACGGGAGCAAGGCCACACGGAAGAAGATCTACTGCGGGAAAATCACCAACTGGTTCGGCAGGCTCGGTGTGGCGGAGGTGCTCATAGAGTCCGCAAGCCTCAAAAAGGGGGACAGCATACTGATCATAGGCCCGTCGACCGGTGTCGTCGAGATGACAGTGCCGGAAATCCGGGTGGACCTGAAAGAGGCGCCGATGGCGGACAAAGGGACATATTGTTCCATCCCGGTGGATGCCGCCCTGCTTGAGCAGTGCGGCGGGAAGCTCCGCAGGTCGGACAAGGTCTATATCTGGCAGGAAGCCGGAGCCTGAAAGTAATTTCCGCCTGTACACTCAAGGGAAAAACGGATACCTGGTATAATAAATTCCAGGAATCAGGACTATTTTATGAAAAAATACATATATTTGCACACTGAATACGACATGTGGAGAGATTTGGCTGCTTGCAACCACTTTAAAAAATGCTAAAATGTTGAAATATAAGCCGGTGTAATACCGGCGTTTCAGATTCAATATTTATGTTTGTGCAAGCCGCAGCTGTCTCAAAGCTGTCGGCTGTTTTTATTGTTGTTATCAGACTGTTTATATCATGAATTATCTTTTTACTTCAGAGTCAGTTTCCGAAGGCCATCCTGACAAGGTGGCCGACCAGATTTCAGATGCCATCCTGGACGAGTTCCTCAGGCAGGATCCGGAGGCGAAAGTAGCGTGCGAGACTTTCTGCAGCACAGGACTTGTGGTCGTAGGAGGGGAAGTCAGATCGGAAGATGCATACGTGGACATACAGAGCGTCGCAAGAGGCGTGATCAACAGGATTGGCTACAACAAGGCGGACTACATGTTCGACGGGAACTCCTGCGGGGTGCTCTCCGCCCTGCACGAGCAGAGCCAGGACATCAACCGCGGGGTGGTCGTGGCAGACCCTGACGAGCAGGGGGCCGGGGACCAGGGCATGATGTTCGGCTACGCATGCTGCGACACGGACGAGTACATGCCGCTGCCTCTCGCACTCTCGCACAAGGCCCTGCAGATACTTGCGCAGATACGCAAGGAGACCCCGGAGCTGATGCCGTACCTGAGACCTGACTCGAAGTCGCAGTTCACCATAGAATACGACGGGGACACAGGCAAGCCTGTCAGGGTTCATACGATAGTAATCTCAACCCAGCATGACGAATTCGTTGCCGAAGAGCTAGGCCACATGTCCTACAAAGAAGCCTGCGACCAGTACGGTCAGGACCGCGTGGATGCGGCCATGCAGAAGAAAATCAGGAAGGACGTCCAGAATATCCTCATCCCGATGCTGGTGGAAGGACTGCATCCTGAGGTCGCGGCCCTGTTCAAGGATGACTACATCCTGCATGTGAACCCGACAGGGAAGTTCGTCATCGGCGGCCCGCACGGCGACACCGGCCTGACCGGGCGCAAGATCATCGTGGACACATACGGCGGCAAGGGAGCCCACGGCGGCGGGGCCTTCTCCGGCAAGGACCCTTCGAAGGTGGACCGCTCCGCCGCATACGCGGCGCGATACATCGCAAAGAACATGGTGGCCGCAGGAGTGGCAAGGGAGATGCTGGTGCAGCTCTCATACGCCATCGGGGTGGCACGGCCGGTCAGCATATTCGTGAACACCTACGGTACGGCAGCGGCCGGCAAGGACGGAAGGAAGCTCCAGGATGCGGACATAGCCGCAAAGATAGCGGAGCTTTTCGACCTGCGCCCTGCCAGGATCATAGAGAAATTCCAGCTCAAGAAACCTATCTACGAGCCTACAGCCGCCTACGGGCACGTCGGACGCAAGCCGTACCAGGACTATGTGGAGATGCGCCGCGGAGGGAAGAAGACCCAGGAATACGTCCAGTTCTTCGGATGGGAACTGCTCGACTCCGTAGAAATGATAAAAAAGGAGTTCGGCATCTGATACACTTCCGTCGACTTTCACAATACGGCATCCGCTAAAAAATCTCCCGTACTGTCAGAGATACTGACCTGTACGGGAGATTTTTATTGTTCTGCTTTTATCTTCTACTCCGTCACATTCGGGAAGGCGGAGATCCTGAGCCGTGCAGCACCCATAGGGACAAGTGTTACAGGCTCGTCAGGGCCGGTCTGCACACCCTCGTCAGGCAGTACGGCGCAGAGGCCGGTCCCGTCAAGCGTCCATGAAGGGACTTTGCGTCCGGTCGCATGGAACTCGAGAGGGACACTTCCCTGTGTGAACGGGAAATCGTCTGCAGGCCATTCCTTGCGGACCACCTTTATGCCGGAGAGAGGGTCTCCGGAACCGGAAAGCACCAGTGCATAGTTCCACGGGCTGGCCGGATAGATTTCGGTGGTCGGCCACTTGGCAGGATCGGCATCCTTCTGCCATTTTGAATCCCATATGGCAGTCTCGGCACTGTTTTTCTGCACATATTTCTCATCTATCTTAAGAGACAGGGTCAGAGGGCCATAGTCTATGCTCACGCTGTTCTTGTTAACCTGCCATGTCCTCATCCTGAGAGACATAGGGAATTCAAGCGTCACCTTGTCACCGTCCTTCCATATGCGTTCTATCTTCACATACTTTCCCGGCACGGTCTTTCCGGCACTTTTCCCGTTGACCGCCACTGAAGCGCCTTCAGCCCATGACGGGATACGGAAATACATCGGGAAAGCCACATCGGAACCTGTATGGAGAGTAAACCCTATTGTCTCCTCGAAAGGATAACGGGTCTGCTCATGGAGCACGACCTCATGCCCGTCCGCTACCTTCACAGTAGCCTTGCAGGCAGAGTAGATAGCCACGGCTATTCCGTTGTCAGGAGTCGCAAGCACCAGGTTCTCGGCAAAATACGGCCATCCGAAGGCGTGGTTGTGCTGGCAGCATCGGCTGCTGAACGGGTTCATGGAAAGGAAAGGCCCTGCATTGGCTATGCCAGGATGATGATTCTCAGAGTCGCTCACCACATGGTTGGGACTTGTTATATACCTCAGAGCCTTGAAATCCGGCATCACGGCAGCCGGATATGTATTGAAGGCCACTTCCTCGCAGTGCTCCGCCCAGAAAGGATCCCCTGTCATCCGGAGCATTATCTCGTCGGAAGCCATCTGCTCCACGATGCCGCAAGTCTCCACGCCCTGTCTAGGATCTATATATCCCAGCCTTGCATTCTCGTCAGAGCCGAACATCCCGCCAGGGACCTGGCCGAAAGTGCGGCGGATGAAATTGTGGACGTTGTATGATGCGTGCAGCATGGTGGAATCACCCGTGAGCATATAATATTCGGCAGGTTCGCGGAAGCACTGGGCGATGTTGACATTGTGCCAGTTAGGCAGGGATGTGGACTGGGTCCAGTCTGCAGTGTTCCTGTGGATCTTCTCGGCCAGATCTAGCAGGAAGCTGTCCCCTGTACGGTTGTAGAGCCAGTAGACACTCAGGAGATTGTCACCTCCGCGGCTGTTCTCCCAGTAGTCTTCCAGGAAATCCCCGTCAGGGACCGTGAGCTGCCACTTGAAATAATCCGTCATCAGGTCTATCACCCTCTGGTCTCCTGAATATTCATAGTATGACTGAAGGCACCAGAGCATGATCATCTGTGCCCAGAGCTCTCTCTTCCCGTTACGGATATTCACAGGGCCGAAATACCCGTCGGGACGTGCGCTGGCAAGGGCACCTTCAATCCAGACTTTCGTCTCCTTTATCATCTCGGGATCGCCAAGTATATAGGCCAGGTCTCCATAGCCCTTGAGCCAGTAAGGCACTTCTTCCCAGCCGTGGTCCCCTCCTGCGGAAAGCCATGCGTTACCGTCCTTTTCCAGCCATGCGCTTATCTCTCCGAGATGTCCTGTCAGGCCGTCCTTCTGGCGCTCGAGATATTCACGCACCCATCCCTCAGGCTGCACGTCACCTACCGGGAGCTTGATGAAATTCTGGGGCTGCAAAGGAGTCTTGTTCGATACATAGTTCGCGTTTGTCCCGGATATGTCAGGACGCTCTACGATAGTCACTTCCCCCTGGATAGCCCCTGAGGAGCATGAAAACAGCACAGAGATGAAGGCGGAAAGCATCGGGATTGTCAAGTTCTTCATTTTCATTGTGTCTGGATTTTAGTAATTTAACGTGAATTCGATGAATTTAATTCATTAAATTACATCGAATTACCTATTAAGGAGCAGGGCCGTGGCCTGCGACAGGGCCCCCAGCGAGGGGGCGGACTGGGGTGGCGCCCCTTAATAAGGGGCTG
>JADIMB010000028.1 GCA_017694995.1 Candidatus Cryptobacteroides faecavium
GAAATACACCGGATACGAAGTTTAAAAACAAGCATTTAATTGCAATTGACAATCTAGGTTTGTCTTGCCGTTAGGGGCTTTATGCGTTTTTCCGTATCTGACCAGGCTCGACATTCCTGCAAACAAGTTAAAAAATGGACATCGAAGTGATGGTGGCTGATGCAAGCCACGAGAAATTTGCTCAGGAAATCTGTGACGAAGTGTACATCTCCGCACAGGAACGGGGAACAGGCATCGCCAAGCGGAGCCCCGAATATGTAATCGGGAAGATGAGGGCCGGTAAGGCCGTGATAGCGGTTGCAGAAGACGGGAGATTCGCCGGTTTCTCATACATAGAGACCTGGGGCGGGAAACAGTATGTAGCAAATTCAGGGCTCATAGTGGCCCATGCCTTCAGAGGCGTAGGCCTGGCCAAACGCATAAAAGAAAAAATCTTCCAGCTTTCAAGAGAGAAATTCCCGCAGGCCAAGATATTCAGCATCACCACAGGAGCGGCTGTCATGAAGATGAACTACGAGCTGGGATTCAGGCCTGTACCGTTCACCGAGCTGACAGACGACCCTGAATTCTGGAAAGGATGCCAGGGTTGCAGGAATTTCCCGATACTGCAGAAGAACAGCTTCAGGATGTGCCTTTGCACAGGTCTCCTTTATGACCCGGAAGAGCATATTGCCATAAACCGGATGGAAATCAAAAAGGCACAGTAGATCCGCCACACCGGACGAAGGATACATGGCGGACGGAGCAGGAAAACCAGGACAGGGATATCCTGCATTTATCATAAGATACAACAACACTGGCCGGAAGGCCTCAAAAATCTGGAAATCATGAAAAACAATAAAGTAGTACTCGCTTTCAGCGGAGGTCTCGACACCTCCTTCTGCATACCTTACCTCAAGAACGAAAAAGGACTTGAAGTGCATACCATAATGGTGAATACCGGCGGATTCTCCGAAGAGGAGGAAAAGTCAATAGAGAAGCGCGCCCTCGATCTCGGCGCAGCCTCGCATGTGAATGTAAACGCCGTGGACACATACTACAGGCACGGACTTAAGTATCTGATTTTCGGTAATGTGCTGAAAAACGCGACATATCCGCTCTCTGTAAGTTCGGAGCGCGTGTTCCAGGCACTCGAAGTGCTGAAGCATGTCAAGAAGACAGGGGCCGGTGCGGTGGCGCACGGCAGCACAGGAGCCGGGAATGACCAGGTAAGGTTCGACATAGTGTTCGAGATACTCGCTCCGGAAGTGGAGGTCATAGCCCCGATAAGGGAGCTCGGCATCACACGCCAGGAAGAGATAGACTACCTGCAGAAACACGGTTTCAACTTCTCGTGGGAGAAGGCGAAATACTCCATCAACCAGGGGCTCTGGGGTACGAGCATCGGAGGGGTGGAGACCCTTTCATCCGACGGCTGGCTCCCGGAGGAGGCCTACCCTACAAAAGTGACCAAATCTGCACCCGAGCACATAAAGATAGGCTTCGAGAAAGGCGAGCCGGTATCATTCAACGGCAAGAAAATGAGCCCGGTAGAGGTGATCCTGGCAGTACGCGGGGCTGCAGCCCCGTACGGGATCGGAAGGGACATACATGTGGGTGACACCATAATAGGGATAAAGGGACGCGTGGCATTCGAGGCCGCAGCCCCGCTCATCCTCATCAAGGCGCACCATCTCCTTGAAAAACACGTACTTACCAAAGGTCAGCTCTACTGGAAGGACCAGATCTCCGTATGGTACGGCCAGCAGATGCACGAGGCCATGTACCTCGACCCGGTGATGAGGGACATGGAGGCCATGATGGACAATATGGAACAGCATGTGACCGGCGAGGTGGAAGTGGCCCTGATGCCTTATCACTTCTCTGTCCTGGGATGCAGCAGCAGCCATGACCTGATGAGCTCGAAGTTCGGTTCCTACGGCGAGATAAACAAGTCTTACACAGGAGCGGACGTGGTCGGTTTCACAAAGGTGCTCGCCAATCCTCTGAAAATCTACTACAGCGTAAACAACGAAAGTGCGGCTGACGCCATCGGCAAATAGGGATACACCATGAAGATACGCGCAGCAATAGCCGGAGCTACCGGATACACCGGAGGGGAACTCCTCAGGATCCTGCTGAACCACCCCGATGTGGATGTAGTGGCAGCGACCACCACATCATCAGAAGGCACACCTGTGGCTGAAGTACACAGGGACCTGCTGGGCGAGACCGGACTGAAGTTCGGGACAGACCTCAACGACCCTGATGTGCTTTTCCTGTGCCTCGGTCACGGGCTGTCAAGGCAGTTCATAGACACTCACGAGATAAGCCCGGAATGCAGGATAATAGACCTGGGCAACGATTTCCGCCTGGACGGGGATTATGCCGGACGCTCTTTTGTATACGGTCTTTGCGAACAGGGGAAGGATCTGTACCGGTCTGCCCATGACATAGCCAACCCGGGATGCTTCGCCACCGCAATCCAGCTTGCACTGCTTCCGCTTGCGGCTTCGGGACTGCTTGCTGACGAGGTGCATGTGACAGCCATCACAGGCTCCACCGGCGCAGGGAAAAAACTCTCGGAGACATCGCACTTCAGCTACAGGTCAGACAACATCTCCATTTACAAACTGTTTACGCATCAGCATCTTGCAGAAATACGGCAGAATATAGGCAGTGTGATGGCCCGTGCCTCCTCCGCCATGGACGGAGCCGGTCCCGTGGTCACCTCTGAAGGATGTCCGGCGGTGAATTTCGTGCCCATGCGCGGGGACTTCACACGCGGCATTTTCGCGAGCGTATATACCCGGGCGGTACACGGATACAGCGAGGATGCATACAGGGAACTGTATGAAAGCTATTACGCGTCTTCACCGTTCGTGTTCCATTCGGAAGCACCGGTCTCGATGAAGGAAGTGGTCAATACCAACAAAGGGCTGCTCCACCTTGAGCTGCATGACGGATATGTACATGTAGCCTCGGTGATTGACAACCTTGTGAAAGGGGCAAGCGGCCAGGCGGTGCAGAACATGAACCTGATGTTCGGCCTGGAGGAGACAGCAGGACTGAAGCTCAAGGCTTCTGCATTCTGACAGATATGCCAGCCCGGGTGAAAATGCGGACAGGGAGGCAGGGCACATGACAGCCGGACAGTACAACCGACAAATTTCAGGAAAAGATTATGGAACTCTTCAAGACATACAAACTATGGGACATAGAGCCGGTAAAAGGGCTCGGAACCACACTCTGGGACAAGGACGGGGCTGAATACACAGACCTTTACGGAGGACATGCAGTCATATCCATCGGACATTCGCATCCGCACTATGTGAAGATGCTGTCCGACCAGCTCACCAAGCTCGGATTCTACTCCAATGCGGTGCAGAACTCGCTCCAGAAAGAGCTTGCGCGCAGGCTCGGCAAGATAAGCGGATACGACGACTATTCGCTTTTCCTGTGCAACAGCGGGGCGGAAGCCAATGAAAACGCCATGAAACTGGCTTCATTCCATACAGGAAGAAGCAGGATACTCGCCTTCGCCAGATCATTCCACGGAAGGACATCCGGCGCAGTCGCAGCCACCGACAATCCGAAGCTCCGCTCGCCTTTCAACTCTTCAGAAAACGTGACATTCATCCCGCTGAATGACCTTGACGCAGCCGGAAGGGAACTCGCTTCAGAGGATTATGCAGGAGTAATGATAGAAGGCATACAGGGCGTGGCAGGGATATTCGAACCATCCGCGGACTTCCTTGTTTCACTGAAAGAGCTGTGCCGGAAACACGGAACTCTCCTCATCCTGGATGAAATACAGTCCGGCTACGGAAGGACAGGGAAATTCTTCGCGCACCAGCACGCCGGGATAACAGCCGACATCGTGACCATGGCCAAAGGCATGGGAAACGGATTCCCGATAGGGGGCGTGGTGATAAGTCCTGATATAAAAGCCGAATACGGCATGCTCGGGACCACTTTCGGAGGGAACCACCTGGCATGCACGGCAGCCCTGGCCGTCCTGGATGTGATAGAGAACGAGCACCTGATAGAGAACGCGGCGCGTATCGGGGATTATTTCTCTGCCGCATTCCATCCTGGCGGGAAACTGCACCACGCCTTGAAGGAGTACAGGGGGAAAGGACTTATGATAGGACTTGAGATAAAGGAAGAACATGCCGGACTGCGTGACAGGCTGCTGTTTGACAGGCACTACTTCACAGGTGCTGCAGGAGCTTCAGTCATACGCCTGCTCCCTTCACTCACTGTATCGCAAGAGACAGCCGAAGGATTTGTGAAGGCATTTGACTCACTTACATGCTGAGGCATTCAGCACATCCTCCCTGGACTTGCTGCGGTTCACAAGCAGGACACCGGAGAAGACGAGGATGACGGCAAGGACTTTCAGGATGTTGAAGCTGTCCATGCCCCAGATGATTGCAATCACGGTAGCTACTACAGGCTGCACATAGTTGTACATCGCCACAAGTGTAGGCCGAAGGTTCTTCTGGCCGACAGGCACAAGGAGATAGCACAGGAAAGTACCGCAGAAAAGGATAAATGCCAGGCCGGCGAACTGCGCCAGAGGCACGGCATTCCAGGGCGCAGAAACAAATTTCCCTATGGAGAAAGGGCTCATCACCACAGAGGCGAATGTGAACATCCACTTCATCAGCGTGACTGGTGAATACTTGACAATCAGATCTTTGAATAGGACGAGATAGACCGCATACGAGCACTGGGCGCAGAAACACAACAGGTCTCCAAGGAGGTTGGAGGAGCCGGCGGAGGCCGATCCGGAGGCTCCTGCCCCGGGCATGAGCCTGTTCCCGAACACGAGAAGGAGCGCGCCTCCCAGTCCGAGCAGCACACCTCCGGCCTTCATCACCGTGATGGGCTCCTTCAGCCAGATGGCGGCGAATATCATGGTGACTATCGGGAGCGAGGTTGTGATGATGGAGGCGTCCACCGGAGATGTCATGGAGACACCTGTGATATAGACACCCTGGTTCAGGACTATGGCGAAAAGCCCTGCGAAGAACATCTTCAGATAATCTTTCCTGTCCACCTTCTCTCCGCCAGTGAAGAGCGAGAAGACCCAGAAAAGTACGGCCGCACCGAAGATGCGCACATCAGTGACCACGATAGAGCCTATCAGTCCTGCGGACATCACATATTTGGAGACCGGTGCCATCGCTCCCCACATGGTGCTCGCAGCAAGCATCGAAAGATGCCCTTTACGAAGATCCGTTGACATATACCGTATATTTTTGCGGGCGCAAAAGTAAAAAAATTTGAGAAACTGTTTTAAAATTTCCAGAGATAAATTTTATGAGACACTTCACTTCAATACTCCAGCTCGGCGACATCAGAGAAGCCGTACGGAAAGCAATGTATGTAAAAGCGCATCCGTTTGACGACCAGTCACTCGGGAGGAACAAGACCCTGCTTATGCTGTTTTTCAACTCCAGCCTCCGCACAAGGCTCAGCACCCAGAAGGCTGCGATGAACCTCGGGATGAACGTCATGGTCCTGGACGTGAACCAGGGGGCGTGGAAACTCGAGACCGAAAGAGGAGTGGTGATGGACGGGGACAAGCCGGAGCATCTGCTCGAGGCCATTCCTGTGATGGGCTGCTACTGCGACGTGATAGGAGTGAGGTCATTCGCAAGGTTCGAAAGCAGGGAAGACGACTACGGGGAGAAGATACTGGAGCAGTTCATAAAGTATTCAGGCAGGCCCGTGTTCAGCATGGAGGCCGCCACGAGGCATCCGCTCCAGACATTCGCCGACATAATCACTATTGAAGAATACAGGAAGAAGGACCGTCCGAAAGTGGTGATGACATGGGCACCGCACCCGAAGGCCCTTCCTCAGGCAGTGCCGAACTCGTTTGCAGAAGGGATGCAGATGTGCGACTACGATTTCGTAATCACACATCCCCGCGGATACGAGCTCGACCCGTCGTTCGTCGGGAACGCGAGGGTGGAGTACGACCAGGACAAGGCGCTGGAAGGCGCGGACTTCGTCTATGCGAAGAACTGGGCAGCGTACGAGGGGGAGAACTACGGGAAAGTCCTGAGCATGGACCGTTCATGGACCGTGGACAGCAGGAAAATGGCTCTGACCGACAACGCGTATTTCATGCACTGCCTCCCTGTCAGGAGGAACATGATTGTCTCCGATGAAGTCATAGAAAGCCCGCAGTCAATCGTCATTCCAGAGGCCGCCAACAGGGTGGTATCCGCACAGACAGTCCTGAAGGAAATCCTTGAAAGCCTGTAGACATATTGAGGAACATACGCTTAAATACAATGGACGGAAGCAGGGCGGCTCATTCGAAGAACACGGACGGATAACGGACTTCCCCATGCACGCCGTCAAGGCTTCCGGGACGGAATTCCACGGCCATGCAACACTCGTCAGGGGCGTCGAACGGGAGTCTGATACCGAAAAGGGAGGCTCTCCTGTAGCCGAATCTCGGGTAATAGTCCTTATGCCCGAGAAGCAGGGCACCCCTGTATCCCGCCTCAGCAGCCCGCCTGTGTGCCTCAAGCAGCAGTCTGCCGCCTATGCCTTTCCTCTGGAAGCCGGGCAGCACAGACAGCGGGGCGACTCCGGGAAGAGCCACGCTCCCCTTTTCCGAGACCACCTCCACCTTTGACAGCATCACATGCCCGACGACACCTGCACCAGGCACCTCTGCCACCAGGGACAGAGCCGGGATATAAGCATCAGAGCGTCTTATGCGGTCCACCAGAAGGTGCTCCGTATGGTCGCTCTCTTCCATATCCTTGAAAGAGAGCCTTACAAGTTCACGTACAATGTCGAAGTCACCCGGTTCTTCGGTCCGGATGAGCATACCTTCCGCGCAGCCGCGCAGATTTTCATGTTCACGTATCTTATCCATATATCCTCTGCAAGAATGCGTAAATAATCCCGGGCCGGACGGGGTGCTACCGTATCAGATGAATATTTCGCTCAGGGTAGGATGCGGATGAATTACGGACTCCAGCCTGCCCAGGGTCGCCCCGCATGCCATCAGGGCAGTGATTTCCTGGATGAGGTCAGAGGCATGAGGACCGAGAAGATGGCAGCCGAGGATTTTCCCACCGGCATCACCCGGCTCCCCTGCCACCACGAGCTTGCATATCCCCTCCGTCCTGTCCATGCAGACAGCCTTCCCGTTCGAGCGGAAGAATGCCTTGCGGCACCAGTGTCCGATGCCCTGTTCTTTGCACTGCTGCTCGGTCAGGCCGACACAGGCCGCCTCCGGTGAGGTGAACACGGCAGCAGGGACAAGGTCCAAATCGATGCCGCAGTCTTCGCCGCAGATATGAGCCAGAGCTATTTTCCCATGCGCCACAGCCTCATGTGCGAGCATATACCTGCCCACGACATCACCGATGGCATAGATGTGAGGGATATTTGTCTGCATATTGCCGTCCACGACGATCCCCTTCGGGGTCATCTCCAGTCCTATGTCCCGGAAGTTCATTGCATCCAGGTCCGCCCTGCGGCCCACAGCCACAAGCACCTTGTCCGCGGCCACGGAAGACGCCTTGTCTTTCAGGTCATACCTGACCTCCAGTCCGTCGGCCGTGCGTCCCACACTCTGCACCGTAGCCTGGGTGACAATGCTGATACCCTGACGTGAAAGGCTCTGCTTCAGCCTCTTGGCTATATCAGCGTCAAACCTCGGTAGGATTTCCCGGCAGGACTCGAGCACAGTCACGCTGCTACCGAATGCGTTCATTACAGAGGCCAGCTCAAGTCCTATCACCCCGGCCCCTATGATACATAGCCTTGCCGGCACGGAATCCAGGGACAGGGCCTCCGACGATGTGATTACGTCAGGGTCGTCCGTCCCGGGTATAGGCGGGATGAAAGACTTCGAGCCTGTAGCTATGACAATGTCCGGAGCCGAGTACTCCTCGTCCCCTGCCGATATGGTGTAAGGGGATTTGAACGTGGCTTTTCCATGCACCAGGTTGATCAGTTTGTTTGACAGCAAGGTCTCCACGCCGCCGCGCAACTGGGCCACGACAGCCTCCTTGCGGGACATCGCAGCCCTGAAGTCAAACGAATATTCTCCCGGACTGACCCCGAATGTCTTCGCTGTCTTCATTTCCTCCAGCACTTCCGCGCTGCGGCACAACGACTTGGTGGGGATGCACCCCTCATTGAGGCAGGTTCCTCCCACCGGCCCGGCCTCGATCAGTGTAACCGTTTTCCCGCGTCCTGCCGCCAGCAGGGCGGTCTCGTAACCGCCCGGGCCTGCACCAATTATTATAATATCTGTCTTGCTCATAAACAAATCACATCCAATACATTAACATCAATTCGACAAATTACTTCAATTTGTCAATGTCCAATGCCGGGAATCAACCGGACTGTCATCAAGGAATTCTTCCAGTGTTGCAGCCAGCAGATTGCCCATTATGGCACACCTTACATATCCTCATACTTCAGGACCGGATGCGTGGCGGCGGCAGTCTCGTCAGGACGGCCCACAGGCGTATTGTGCGGAGCGGAGCGCAGCAGCTCAGGATCCGACTTGGCCTCCTCCGCTATCTTCCTCATAACCCCGATGAAAGCATCCAGGGTCTCCTTCGACTCCGTCTCCGTAGGCTCGATCATCATCGACTGGTGGAACAGCAGAGGGAAATAAATCGTCGGGGCATGGAACCCGTAGTCCAGGAGCCTCTTGGCCACATCAAGCGTGGTGACCCCGGAAGAAGTATCCGCAAGACCGTCGAAGACAAACTCATGCTTGCACAGACCCTTGACAGGCAGCTTGTAGCAGTCCTTCAGGCTTTCCTTTATGTAGTTGGCCGCCAGCACGGCGTACGGGCCTACATTACGGACATTCTGCTTTCCCAGCATAAGGATATAGGCGTACGCCTTGAGCAGGACACCGAAATTGCCCATGAATCCGGAGATCCTCCCGCATGAATCCTTGTCAGTCATGAGGGCATACCTGCCGTCAGGTCTGCGGATGACCCTCGGATAAGGAAGGCAATGCGCAAGTGCCGGGACAACCCCCACAGGCCCTGCCCCGGGGCCTCCCCCTCCGTGAGGCGTGGAGAATGTCTTGTGCAGGTTCAGGTGCATGATGTCGAACCCCATGTCACCGGGACGCACCTGGCCGAGAAGGGCGTTCATGTTGGCCCCGTCATAGTAGAGCAGCCCACCGCACCCGTGGACAAGCTCCGCGATTTCCTTCACGTGGGTCTCGAAAAGCCCGAGGGTGTTCGGATTGGTCATCATGATTCCTGCTACTGTGTCATCCAGCAGGCCTTTAAGGGCCTCCACATCTATGGTCCCGTCTTCAAGGGAACGGACCTGTACGACAGACAGCCCGCAGACAGCCGCGCTTGCAGGGTTGGTGCCGTGGGCGCTGTCAGGCACGATCACCCTGGTCCTGCGGTCATCCCCGCGCAGACGGTGATACTGCCTCATGATCATGAGCCCCGTGAGCTCGCCATGCGCTCCGGCGAACTGGTTGAGCGAGAACTCCGCCATGCCTGTCAGTGTGGACAGGGCCCTGGAAAGGTCATAGTACAGCTTCAGGGCGCCCTGGGCCGTCCACTCCGGCTGGAGCGGGTGCAAAGAGGCGAACCCGGGCAGAGATGCCACCTCCTCGTTCACCTTCGGGTTGTACTTCATGGTACAGCTGCCGAGAGGATAGAAACCGGAATCGACCCCGAAATTCATCTGGGAGAGATTGGTATAGTGCCTTACGACATCCGGTTCACTGACTTGAGGGAGGGCGGGAGCATCCTTGCGGCGCAGCCGGTCGGGCAATCCGTCCGTGGAGGTTCCCCAACGGTTTTCGGGTAGGGAGTACCCGCAGCGGCCCGGAGAGGAGAGTTCGAAAATCAGTTTATCGTAATATTTCATATTTCGCGTCGGTAGGTATTATTTTTTCAATACAATATAAATCAACAATCTGAGGGATTCCATATAAAGCTGGCCATATGGCCGATGCTTTATATGAAATACGGTATAAAGCAGGTCAGATTACTGTCCTGATTACGGCGAGGAGGCGGTCGATCTCTTCACGCGAACGTTTCTCTGTCACGCAGAAGGAAACGTAGCCCTCTTCTGTCTGCAGGGCGGCGAAGAAACCTTCCTCGGCGAGCGGACGCTGAAGCTGGTCCGCAGGGACAGACGACCTGAGCACGAACTCTTTCAGGAAAGGCTTGTCGAACACGTCCTCGAAGCATCCCGTGGCAATGAGCCTGTCATGGAGATAATGGGCTCCGGCGTATGAAAGATTATTGGCACGCTTCAGACCCTCATGTCCCATAAGAGACAGATATACAGTCGCATACAGAGCCATCAGGGACTGGTTGGAGCAGATGTTGCTCGTGGCTTTCTCCCTGCGGATATGCTGCTCGCGGGCCTGGAGGGTCAGCACGAAAGCACGCCGTCCCTGAGCATCTGACGTAGCCCCGACAATCCTTCCAGGCAGCTTCCTCATATATTCCTTGCGGCATGCAAGGAAACCGGCATAAGGCCCGCCGAAAGACAGAGGCATACCCAGGCTCTGCGCATCACCGCAGGCTATGTCCGCGCCCCATTCGCCCGGAGTCCTTATGACTGCAAGGGATGACGGGTCGGAATAGACCGCAAGGATGGCCCCGGCACCATGGACAGCATCCGCAAACCCTGTCAGGTCCTCGATGATGCCGTACCTGTTTATCCCCGGGACAAGGACACCGGCCACATCCCCTGCAGAGAGAAGCTCCCTGAGGGAATCCGCGGATGTGACCCCGTCAGCCTGGGCGACAGTGCCCACATCCATTCCATGATAATCGGCATAGGTCCTGACCACGTCCAGCACCTGCGGAAGCAGGGCTGCAGAAACCAGTATCCTGCGCCTGCGTCTGGAGGCGGCCACGCACATCATCATGGCCTCGGCGGCGGAAGTGGGACCGTCGTACATGGAAGCGTTGGCGCAGTCCATCCCTGTAAGCGAGCATATCATGCTCTGAAACTCGAATATATACCTGAGGGTACCCTGTGAAATTTCCGCCTGGTACGGGGTATAGGCGGTCTGGAACTCCGAGCGCGACAGGATATACCTGATGACGGCAGGGGCATAATGGTCGTATGCACCCGCCCCGCAGAAGACGGTCAGCGGCTTGTCCAGGCTTTCCATCCGGCGGAACGTCTCGAGGACCTCCATCTCGGACATTGCATCCGGAAGGTTGAATTCCCCTTTATAGATGAATTCTTCCGGCACATCGGCGAACAGGTCCCTCAGGGAGACAGCGCCGGCCTTGTCAAGCATCTGTTTCAGATCTTCTTGCGTGTGAGGAAAATACGGGCACTGCATAGGCTAAAGTGTTTCGCAGTAGGCGGCATAGTCCGCAGCAGACATGAGGTTGTCGAGCTGGGACAGGTCTGACATTTCCACCTTGATTATCCAGTTCTCGTAAGGCGCGGTGTTAAGCAGGGCCGGGGAATCCTCAAGCGCGGTGTTCACCTCCCTTACCGTCCCCGACACAGGAGAAATCAGGTCGCTGGCAGCCTTCACGCTTTCCACCGCCCCGAAATCCTGCTCCGCATCTACTGTGTCGTCTTCCTGCGGCATATCCACATATACGATACTTCCGAGTGCCTCCTGGGCATAGTCGGTTATACCTATGAGCGCAATGTTACCCTCTGCCTTCACCCATTCATGGGACTGGCTGTAATAAAGTCCTTCGATAGTCTTTGACATGATATTGATCAATTATTGGTTATTATTATGTAAAATATTATTTTTCAACAAAATGCACCTTCCCGCCATATCCGGGAAGAGCAGTGCTGCGGACAGCGGTCATTTCTTGTAGCTTGTCTGGTAGAACCTCTTCTTGCATACAGTACCTGGGAAACGCTTGTGGCGGATCTCCACCTCGAGTTCCGTCCCGAGAGCGGCATATCCGGCAGGGACGATGGCCATGCACAGACTCTTGCCTGTGGAGATGGACCTGTACCCTGTGGTGACTGTACCGACAGGCTCCCCTCCTGCGAGAACCGGATACCCGGCACGCGGTATAGCCTTGTCCTTCAGCTCTATACCCACTACCTTACGTTTGACGCCTTCGGTTTTCTGCTTCACGACGGCATCCCGTCCGCAGAAATCACCCTTGTCAGTTTTCACGAACATCCCGAGCCCGGCCTCCACCGGACTAATCGAGTCGCTCAGCTCATGCCCGTAAAGCGGCAGCCCGGCCTCGAAACGCAGGGTGTCCCTGCAGCCAAGTCCGCACGGCTGCACCCCGGCATCCAGAAGCGTCTTCCACACATGGCACACAGCCTCCGGAGATCCGTAAATCTCGAAACCGTCCTCCCCGGTGTATCCTGTCCTGCTGACAATCAGCGGGTAACCGTTCCATTTCAGTTCCGTGAAAGTGTAGAACACAAGGTCCTTCACATCAAGTCCCATGACCTGGAGCATCACATTCTCGGCCTCTGGCCCCTGCAGGGCCACTTCAGCCCAGTCTTCAGAGAGGTCCTCAACCAGGACATCATATCCCTCCGCGCGGGAGCAGGCCCATGAGAAGTCCTTGGAGATATTGGAGGCATTGACCACCAGAAGGAAACCTTTCCCGCCGGAAAGCCGGTAGACCAGAAGGTCATCCACCACTCCCCCGTCCTGATGCAGCATCATGCCGTAAAGGACCTTTCCCTCCGGCATATCCGTCACATCGTTCGTAAAGATATGGTTCACATATTTTTCCGCGTCAGGTCCGCTGACGGAGATCTCTCCCATGTGGGATACGTCGAACATCCCTGCCTTAGTCCGGACCGCCTGATGCTCCTCGATTATACCCTGATACTGGATAGGCATGCTGAACCCTGCGAAAGGCTCCATCTTCGCCCCCAGGGTCACATGACTGTAATAAAGACAAGTTCTTGATAATGGCTGTTCCATATAGTGTCATCAATTAATTGGTTACATTCTTCATCGCATTCAGCGGGCTTCCCGCGCCAGACAGGCCGGCGGAGATACTTAATGCTTCGGATTCCTCCCTTTTATAAAACTTCCGACCATATACCCCCTTGATATCTCCCGGATACGCTCCACGTCATCTCCGTCCAGAGAGACACTGCCATCGCACATAGTCTCCACAATATGCCTCGAGAATGCCTCCATGTCTATTCCTTTCAGGGAGTCTTTGAGATTCCCGACCCTCTGGCGCACGGAACTCACCCCTTTCCGCTCCAGCTTTTCGGGGGACGGGGTGATAGCTTCTGTCATGACGTCCAGGTCGGTATCATAAAGCATTGTGCCGTGTATGATACATCTCTTCGGAAGAAGGTGGAAGGCGTTCCCTGAGACTTTCCGCCCGCCTACCATGATGTCATTCCTGCCGCTCACTTCAGCCTCCAGTCCGAGCCGTCTGAGGGCCAATGCGATCTGCTGCATATACCTGTAGAACACGAAAGCCGCGTCCTTTCCCGGGGAAGTGATGCACGAGTGCATGAGGTTTCCCATGTCGGAATATACGCAGCCTCCCCCGCTCTTGCGGCGGTATATCCTTATCCCGTGATCCAGGCAGTACGGCACATTCACCTCCGCCTCCATGTCCTGGTTCCGGCCGAATATCACCGACGGTCCGGTACGCCACACGAAGAAGTAGTCTCCTTCAGGATATTCCCAGGCGACGTATTCTTCCATCGCCAGATAAAAGGCCAGCGGCCTGTCCCCGTCTTCCGGCAATAATACCTGTACCATAGTCCTACAACAGAAAGCGGTTTCAAACTTAAACAATTTTCTTGACATTACCTTTCAGAGTCCCATAAAAACTCAAGTACAATTTTCGCACAGGTACAAATCCCGTAAAAGATCCGGATTACATCACGATTACCCCGAAAGTAGGGAGAAAAAAGGAAAAAGCAGATTGCCCGGCTGAAGGCTGACGGCATCGTCAGACGGGCAGGTCCGGACAAAGGCGGCCATTGGGTGGTCGTAAAGAATCCTGATTGACAAAACAATGTGGCAACGGGCTGCGCCTGGTTCATGGAACCGGACGCAGCCCGTTTGATTAAATGACAGGCAAAAGCTCTGCAACTGACATTATTTGAGATAGCTGGTATAGAAACCGGCGATCCTGTCGAACGGAATCTTGTCAAAGTTGTCGTAAAGATCCGTGTGGGAAGCGCCAGGGACGATGAGCAGTTCCTTGTTGTCCCCCTTGAGCTTCTTGAAGGTGTCCTCGCTGAAATAGCGTGAGTGCGCCTTCTCTCCATGCACCAGAAGGACCGCACTGCGTATCTCTCCGGCATATGCCAGGATAGGCATGTTAAGGAAAGAGAGTGACGAAGTCCTGTTCCAGCCGCCGTTGGAGTTCAAGGAACGCTTGTGGTAGCCCCTCGGGGTCTTGTAGTAGGCATGGTAGTCCTTCACGAACTGCGGTGCGTCATCAGGGAGAGGGTCGGCCACACCGCCGGCAAGGGCGTACGTGCCGCTCCTGTAATCTTCCGTCCGCTGCGCATTCAGCTGTTTGCGCAGTTCATAGCGGGCATCCTCGTCCATGGAGTCGAAATATCCTCTGGCCGTCACACGGCTCATGTCATACATGGTAGAGGCCACCGTCGCCTTTATACGCGTATCTATCGCGGCAGCGTTGACGGCCATGCCGCCCCATCCGCAGATGCCGAGGATACCGATACGCTCCGCATCCGCCCTCTCACAGGTGGAAAGGAAGTCCACCGCCGCGCAGAAATCCTCGGTATTTATGTCCGGAGAAGCCACATAACGGGGCTGTCCGCCGCTCTCCCCCGTATATGAAGGGTCAAAGGCGACAGTAAGGAAGCCGCGCTCCGCAAGCGCCTGTGCATAAAGTCCTGATGCCTGCTCCTTCACAGCCCCGAACGGGCCGCTTACTGCGATTGCCGGCAGTTTTCCTTCCGCATTCTTCGGGATGTACATGTCTGCTGCGAGGGTGATCCCGTACCTGTTGGTGAAAGTCACCTTGGAGTGCTCCACCTTGTCACTCTGCGGGAAAACCTTGTCCCACTCCTGTGTAAGTTCCAATTTTTCCATATCGATCATGTTTTTACCGTTTCCTCCTTCACCATTGTCCGCACAAGCCGGAGAAAGGGCGGCGGCAGTGAAGATAGCTGTAACCAATATCCTTTTCATCATAACAATGTGTTTCATGCAAACAGATTCTTACAATGCAAAGTTATGCTGCAGTCCGGATATCTGCAGTAGACAATTTACGGCAAAAAAGACCAGATTTACGGAACTGTCATGTATGTACTCAGCCCTGCTGCCTGCCACGCAGAATAGGGAAACGCTTCCCGTATGTGAGCATGCGCCATATCCACTCCAGTGGACCGAACTGGAAGAAACACATCCAGATACGGCTGAAAACGGCCTCGAATACAAAGACCCCCGCTGCGGTCAGGAGCACATAAACAAGCCCCATCCCGGCCCCCAGGCCTGCACCTGTGCCATAGAAAATGAGCATCCCGAGAACAGACTGCCCTATGTAGCATGTCAAGGCCATACGGCCGGGAGCAGCGAAGGCGGACAGAAGCCGGGAGTCTTTTCTCCGCAGGCTGTAAAGTGAAAGGCCTGCGGCATAGGCGAAGCCGAGCGGATAGACACTCAATGTATATAATAAGGTATGGAGCGCAAGACCTGAAGGATGCCCTTCCATTGAGCTCCATGCATACAGTACAGACAGCGGGAGTCCCGCGGCGAGTCCGAAGACGAACACTTTGCGTAGCATCCCGCGCTTCTCCTCCAGGCGGGCGTAAATACGGTTGCGGCCCAGCCAGAACCCCACCAGGAAAAGCCCCATGACCTTGAATGCCCTGTTGCCGTCGATGAATTCCTGCATCCTGACCAGGGCACCCTGCACAAGGAACTTGAACACATCACCGTAGCTCTGCGCATCCCTGAGCCAGTAGGCGAAATTCTCTTCTGTGATCCCGTATCTGGCGCAGCACTCCTGCTGTGCCATGACAACTCCGGCCGAGAGGCTCACTCCCGAAAGGCTTAAAGCCAGGTCCACAAACACAGGTATGACAAGCAGGACAGCGGCACATGCCAGCAGCTTCCTGTCCGGTACATTCCTGAACAGAGGCAGGAAAAGCCCAAGGAAAGCATACAGCATAAGTATGTCCCCGCTCCAGATGAACATCAGATGGATGAGCCCTATCAGCAGCAGGATTGCCATCCTCCGGTAGAAAATACGGAATCCGTCGGCGCCTTTACGCGCGGCATTGGATATTATGATGGAGAACCCTGTCCCGAAAAGGAGCGAGAACAGAGTGTAGAATTTCCCGTCTATGAATATGTAATGCAGATACCTGGCCACATGATCCGCGGAAGATGTAGGCATCGCCCCGGCCGCTTCAGGGCTCAGGAATGTATACAGTGAGAATTCCGGGAAATTCGCAAGGCAGATACCCAGCAGGGCAAATCCGCGCAGCGCATCCAGGATCACGAATCTTTCCCCGGTAAGCACGGGGCCGCCTTTGGTATGGTTGTGTGATGTCATGCCGTCTGTCTCTGAACACCTGGCGGGGCTGCACCGGAACCCTGATCCCGGCACAGCCCCGCCAGTGAAAAAAAATTATGACCTTTTACAGTGTCCTCTTGATCTCGACGATATTATAGGCCTCGACAACATCCCCGACCTTGATATCATTGTATCCGGCGATATTGAGTCCGCAGTCCATGCCGGCGGTAACCTCCTTCACATCATCCTTGAACCTCTTGAGTGACCCGAGCTCTCCGGTATAGACCACGATACCGTCGCGTATCACGCGCACCTTTGAAGTCCGGGTCAGCTTGCCTTCCTTGACAACGCATCCGGCAATCGTGCCGACCTTGGAGATCTTGAATGTCTCGGCCACCTCTGCCGTGGCGGTGACTTCCTCCTTCTCCTCAGGAGCGAGCATACCTTCTATACCGCTCTTGACCTCGTTGATGGCGTCATATATGACAGAATAGAGCCTGATCTCGATTTCCTCTTTCTCGGCAAGCTTGCGGGCATTGGCAGAAGGGCGTACCTGGAAGCCGATGATGATGGCATCGGAAGCCGCTGCAAGAAGCACATCCGACTCGGATATGGCCCCGACCGCCTTGTGGATGACATTCACGCGCACTTCCTCCGTAGAAAGTTTGAGCAAAGAGTCAGACAGGGCCTCGATAGAACCGTCCACATCTCCTTTCACTATGATGTTCAGCTCCTTGAAGTTTCCGATGGCTATCCTGCGCCCGATTTCCTCCAGTGACAGGTGCTTCTGTGTCTTGATGCCCTGGATACGGATAAGCTGCTCCCTCTTGTTGGCGATATCCTTCGCTTCCTTCTCGTCGGCCATGACATTGAAAGTCTCGCCTGCGGTAGGTGCGCCGTTGAGACCGAGCACGGAGACCGGCGTTGACGGTCCGGCTTCTTCCACTTTCTGCCCGCGCTCGTTGAACATGGCTTTCACGTGACCTGTATAGCATCCGCTGAGCATCACGTCACCTACGTGCATTGTCCCGTTCTGCACAAGCACTGTAGCCAGGTAACCCCGTCCCTTGTCCAGAGAAGACTCGATGACTGCACCGGTGGCACGTCTCTTAGGGTTGGCCTTGAGGTCCAGCAGCTCAGCCTCCAGGAGCACCTTGTCCAGGAGCTTGTCCACATTTATGCCTTTCTTGGCGGAAATCTCCTGGCACTGGTATTTTCCTCCCCACTCCTCGACAAGGAGGTTCATGTTGGCAAGCTGCTCGCGGATCTTGTCCGGATTCGCACCCGGCTTGTCTATCTTGTTTATCGCAAAGACCATAGGCACTCCAGCAGCCTGGGCATGGTTTATGGCCTCAACGGTCTGAGGCATTATGGCATCGTCAGCAGCGATGATGATGATGGCGAGGTCCGTCATCTTGGCTCCTCGTGCACGCATGGCCGTAAACGCCTCATGTCCAGGAGTATCAAGGAAAGTGATACGCTTGCCGTCAGGCAGGACCACATTGTATGCTCCGATATGCTGGGTGATACCGCCGGCCTCTCCGGCAATCACATTTGACTTGCGGATATAGTCCAGCAGCGATGTCTTGCCGTGGTCGACATGTCCCATCACAGTGATCACTGGCGGCCTCGGGACAAGGTCCTTCTCATCATCCGTCTCCTGCTCGATAGCCTCAGTAAGCTCGGCTGTCACAAATTCGACCTCATATCCGAACTCCTCCGCCACAAGGACAATGGTCTCCGCATCCAGCCTCTGGTTGATGGACACCATCAGACCCAGACTCATGCAGGCGCCGATCACCTTGGTCACAGGGATATTCATGAGGTTGGCGAGGTCGTTCACAGTGACAAACTCCGTCACCTTCAGTATCCTCTTCTCCAGCTCCTGCTGCTCCATCTCCTCCTGCAGCTTCTGGGAAGCGAGTTCACGTTTCTCCCTCCTGTGCTTTGCCCCGAAATTGTTCTTGGACTTGCCCTCGTTCATCCTGGCGTATGTCTCCTTGATCTGCTTCTGGATCTCCTTCTGCATCTCCTCTTCCTCAGCCTCGGTCATGACCGGCTTGAAGCGGTCGCGCTTCTTGCCCTTGCCTCCCTGGGAAGCGTTGCCGCGGTCCTGACGGTTGTCCTTTCTGGAGTTATCCCCCTTGCCGCCGTTCTTCTTGTTCTTGTCTTTCTTGAAGTCCTCGGCTTCGCTGCCTACCTTGGTCACATCCACTTTCTGGCTGCCTCCCTTGGCGATCCTCTCCCTCTTCTTGTTCTTCTTTTTCCTGTCAAACTGGGAAAGGTCGATCTTGTCGACAACCTTAGGTCCCTGCAGCCTCTCCACCTCAATTTTTATCTCACGCGGTTCCTTGACAGCCGGTTCAGTTACAACAGTCTCTTCCATAGGTTCCTCAATATCAATTGTTTTTTCTTCTACAGCCGCAGGCTCCTCAGTCTTTGTCTCTGGCTGGGCCGCCGGGGCTTCTTCTTTAGGCTTGTGCGGTTTCTTTTCAAATCTGGACAGGTCTATCTTGTCGACAATCTTCAGGCCCTCTACCCTTGCCTCTCCGGACACGGCTGCGGGCTCTGCGGCAGAAACAGGCTCCTTCACAGGGGCAGGCGCCTCTGGCTGCGCGGCCTGGAGCGGCTCTGCAGGCCTGGCCTCCGGCTTCGGAGCAGGATTCTCCCCCTTTGGAGCCTCCTGCACAGGGGCCTGGTGAGCGAAACTGTTGCTCTTGATGATAATCTCTTTCACAGGTTCCTCGTCTTCATCTGCGGCTTTCTTCTTGGAACCCTTCTCGATAATCTCCTTCAGCTTTATCGCGACCTTTTCAGAGTCCTGTTTCAGCTTCTGTTCGTCACCGAACTTGGATTCTATAGCGGGAAGATATGAATCTGATATCTTGGCGTTCGGATTCATCTCCACACCGGCTCCCTGACCATTGAGGAAATCGACAAGTGTCTGGAGCCCAATATTGAATTCTTTGGTAAGTTTACTTAATCTTATTTCTGCCATATATTGTCTGTTTTAAATTATTGTGAATGAGGAACCTGAATGACGTTAGAGGACTAGTCCTCAAACTCCGCCCTGAGTATTTTCAGCACCTCATCCACAGTCTCGTCTTCGAGATCGGCCCTCTTGGCGATGTCATCCGGGGAAAGTGCGAGTACGCTCTTTGCCGTATCGCATCCGATGGATTCAAGCTTGTCGATAATCCACTGGTCAATCTCGTTGCTGAACTCGCTCAGGAGCACATCCTCCTCCTCGTCATCCTGCTTCGGGAGCTCCCTCCATACCTCGATCTCCTTGCCCACAAGCATGCTCGCGAGCTTGATGTTGCAGCCACCCTTTCCGATACCTTTCTTCACTTCGTCAGGGAGCATGTATACTTTTATCTTCTCGTCGTCATTACCGATCACAATAGATGAAATCTTCGCCGGGTTGAGCGCCCTCTGTATAAGGAGCTGTACATTCGAAGTCCACTGAAGGACATCTATGTTCTCGTTCCTGAGCTCTCTCACGATACCTATTATCCTGGCACCCTTGACACCGATGCAGGCGCCGATAGGGTCGATCCTCTCGTCATACGACTCTACGGCCACCTTCGCCCTCTCGCCCGGTATGCGGACTACCTTCTTGATAGTAATCAGGCCGTCATAGATCTCAGGGACCTCCTGCTCGAAAAGTTTCTCGAGGAACTCGTTGGAAGTCCTGGAAAGGACAATGTACGGGGTAGTGTTGTTCTTCATCTCCACACTCTTGATGATAGCCCTGACCGTATCGTTCTTCTTGAAATGCTCCCCGGGGATCTGCTCCGACTTCGGAAGCCTGAGCTCGTTCCCGTCCTCGTCGAGGATGAGCACCTCTTTCGACCATGTCTGGTAGACCTCCCCGGTGAATATCTCGCCGATCTTGCCTGTATATTTGTTGTACAGGTTGGCTTTCTCTATATCCATTATACGGCCCTGCAGGTTCTGCCTGATGTTCAGGATGCCCCTTCTGCCGAAGTCCTTCATGTCCACCTTTGTGGCATAGGTCTCGCCGATCTCGTACTCGTCCCCGTCCTTGTTGACCTCGGAAAGGGCTATCTGGGTGTTCGGGTTCTCGACCTCCTCCACGACTTCACGGTTCCAGTAGATCTCGCAGTCACCCTTGTCGATGTTGATGATTATGTCAAAGTTGTCAGCGGATCCGTAGGTCTTCGCCAGCTGTGTCCTGAACACGTCCTCCAGGACTCCCATCATTGTAGGCCTGTCGATGTTCTTCAGGTTCTTGAATTCTGAAAAAGCATCCTTGAGTTCTGTTTTCTCCATTTTAATATATCATTATTTATTACTATCTTATTTGAAATCGATAAAATACCTGACATAATTTATGTCCTGCATAGGTACGGTGTCATGGTGCTCCACAGGAATCTTCTTCTTGCTGCCTTCCGCCTTCTCAAGTACGGTATAGTCTATCTCTACGGCATCCGGGCCTGCCCCGGAAAGGACAGCCACGACCTTCTTCCCGCCCTTCATAGCCACCTCCACCTTCTTGCCAAGGGCCTTCTCGTACTGCTTCAGCACCCTGAAAGGCTGGTCAAGCCCCGCGGATGTCACTGTGAGGGAATAGTCCTCGGCACTCCTGTCGAACTTCTCCTCGAAAATCCTGCTCAGCTCGACACAGTCCTCAAGCTCGACACTGCCGGACTCGGACTCGACCGTCAGCTCGACATCGTTGTCCCTGCTCACACTTATACCGACAATGAAACAGCCGCGTGCAACGATTGCCGCCTCCATTGCATCATGTATCTCCGAAACCTTCATACTGCTGGGTTATAAACACAAAATAAGGGGACTTGCCGTCCCCTGAACCTAACTCACGGTGCAAAGGTATATAAAAATGATTAAAGTTTTTCATAATTAGAGATAAAAATGCTTAACTTTGCGCGTTTTATTATGAATCACAATGTAGTTAATCTTCAATAATCCTATGGAATTCAAGGCAAAAGAGATTGCGGAGATATTGAAAGGGACAGTGGAAGGCAATCCTGAGGCAACGGTGTCCACTTTCGCGAGGATAGAGAACGGGAAGCCGGGAAGCATATGCTTTTTCGCCAACCCGAAGTACGAACATTATGTATATCAGTGCAAAGCTGACATCATCATAGTAAACAACTCTTTCGTTCCACAGCAGCCTGTAAGCGCCACCATGATAAGGGTCGAGAACGCTTACGCATCCGTAGCCGAGCTTCTTGACTACGTGACAGCCAAGAAACGTTCGTACAGAAGATACAGGGGCCGCCATGTCAGGAGGTTCTTCTCATCGAAAATCGGGAAGAAGGTATACATAGGCGACTGCAGCTACATAGGAAGAAATGCCGTCATCGGCGACTACACAAAGATCCATGAGCAGGTTTACGTAGGCGACGGGACAAAAATAGGCAGGCACTGCATCATATATCCTGGCGTGAAAATATACCCTGGCATGGAGATCGGGGACAACGTGATCATCCATGCCAATGCCGTGATCGGGGCTGACGGCTTCGGTTTCGCACCTCTTGACGACGGTTCGTACAAGAAGATAGAGCACACGGGCAATGTCATTATCGGAGATGACGTGGAGATCGGTGCAGGCACCACGATCGACAAGTCGCAGATGGGCTCCACAGTCATCGGCAAAGGCGTCAAGATAGACAACCTGTGCCAGATCGCCCATAACGTGGAGATCGGGGACAACACCGTGATGGCGGCCCAGACCGGCATAGCCGGCTCGACCAAGATAGGCAGGCACTGCGTAATGGGCGGACAGGTCGGCATCGCGGGCCATATCACCATCGCCGACAATACCTCCTTCGGGGCTCAGTCGGGAGTTCTCGGGAGCGTGAAGAAAGAAGGCCAGGCTTTCCTGGGGACTCCGGCTATTCCTTACAGGGATTACCTGAAATGCTATGCAGTGTTCAAGAAGAACGGTAAAGAGTAGTCAATGCTAGGATAAGAAAATTTTTTACTTATCTTTGCGGTTTTATAAATTTTATCAAGATGCAGCAGCAACAGCAGACAGTCGGGAAACGCTTCAGCTTTGAAGGTAAAGGCTTGCATACCGGCAAAGTATCAAAAATGACAATAAGTCCCGCGCCTGTCGACTACGGTATAAGATTCAGACGTACTGATATGGGCGAAGAAGCTATCGTGGAGGCCCTGGCGGAAAATGTTTCAAGTACATCCAGAAGCACATCCATCACAAAGGACGGGATCACGGTAATGACCATAGAGCATCTTCTGTCAGCACTTACAGGGATGGGTATAGACAATGCCCATATTGACATAGACAATATAGAGGTGCCGATCCTTGACGGAAGCGCGAAACCATATATAGACGCCATCTGGAACGACAAGGCCGGGATTGTACAGCAGGACGCCCCGCGCAGATATGTGGAAATAGACTCTGCCATCGAGATAAAGAACGAAGAGACAGGGGCTTTTGTCAGGATAGAACCTGCTGAGACCCCTTCCTATGACATCAAGATCGACTTCAACTCCAGAGTCCTGGGGATACAGACGGCACACTGGGACACTTCGATAGTATATGCGGAAGAAATCGGTATATGCAGGACTTTCGTATTCTTCCATGAAATAGAATATCTTTTCAAGAACAATCTCATAAAAGGCGGGGACGTGGACAATGCGGTGGTAATCGTGGAGCACCCGGTCTCCACCGGGCAGCTGGAGCACATGTCCAGGCTGTTCAACGTGCCGATGCTCGAGATACGTGACAACGGATACCTCAACAATATAGCCCTGCGCTTCAAGAACGAGTGCGCACGGCACAAGCTCCTTGACCTTATAGGCGACCTGAGGCTCTCAGGAGGCTTCCTTAAAGCCAAGGTCACTGCATACAAGGCAGGGCACACAATCAACACAAAGGCAGCTTCAGCTGTCAGGAATTCAATGAAATAAAAATTTTTTCACCATGAATAAGATACATCCACTTGCAACAGTCCATCCTAATGCGAAAATAGGGGATAACGTCGAGATCGGCCCTTACGCTTTCATCGACGAGTTCGTTGAAATCGGGGACGGCTGCCATATCCTTCCTCATGCGACCATATTCAACTATGTCAAAATGGGAAAGAACTGCAGCGTATTCCCTGGGGCGGTAGTGGGGGCCATCCCGCAGGACCTGAAATTCGACGGGGAAGTGACCTATGTAGAAATCGGCGACAATGTGAACATACGTGAATGTGCCACTATAAACAGGGGTACCAAGGCCAGCGGCAAAGGTGTCACCCGTGTCGGGAGCAACACGCTTGTCATGTCCTATGTCCACATCGCCCATGACTGCAGCATCGGGGAGCACTGCATACTTGTAAGCTATACCGGAATCGCAGGAGAGACCTGTGTCGACGACTGGGCCATTCTCGGAGGAGGGACACTTTCACACCAGTTCTCCAAGATCGGCAAGCATGCGATGGTGGGAGGAGGCTCCAAAGTCAACAAGGACGTACCGCCATATATCCTGTGCGGCAGGGATCCTCTCTCATATGCCGGCATCAATATCGTAGGACTAAGGAGAAGGGGCTTCTCTTCAGACCAGATCCGTAATATAAAGGACATGTATGACATCATTTACAATGCCGGGTTCAACGTGAGCGACGCCTGCGCCAAAATAGAGTCAGGCTTCCCGCAGAGCGAGGAAAGGGATACTATCCTTGACTTCATACGGAACTCCAAGAGAGGGATTGTCAAGGGCATGTCTTCTAACGCAAAAGGAGAGCTGGAATAGTGTCGGTACTTCTGAGTACGGCGTACTTCCCGCCTGTGCAATATTTCGCCGCCATGGCGAAGGGATTTACCCTGTCTGCGGACAGGGTAAATCCGTCTATAGTCTATCTGGAGGCATGCGAGAACTACCAGAAGCAGTCTTACCGCAACAGGTGCATGATATACTCACAGTCAGGTCCCGAAGCCCTCACCTTCCCGGTCATACATGAGAACGGGACTCATAAGCTCCCGATACGTGATATAAGGATAGACTATTCCAGGAACTGGACTGTGCAGCATGAAAGGGCCATCGCCTCGGCATACGGGACATCGGCTTTCTTCGAGTACTACAGGGACGGGCTGTTTTCGATACTGGATTCAAGGCCGGAGAGGCTCTTCGACCTGAACCTTGAGATAATCAAGTTCTTCATAGACCAAACCGGCCTTCCTGTAGACCTGCGTATGACAGGAGAATATATCCCTGAAGGACATACAGACATGGAAGACATGAGGGAGCGCATACATCCCAAGCGCCCTGATACAATCCTTGAGGACCTGGGACTGGCAAGGCCGTATTTCCAGGTCTTTTCCACGAGAGGAGGCTTCATACCTGGACTTTCCATTATGGACCTGCTGTTCAATGAAGGTCCGGACTCCATCCTATACCTGAAAAGACTCTCCTGAAGACCGATGTTCCTGTAGGAATATCACATGCAGCCTGCGCCTGATGCCTTGCTGAAAAGCAGGTGAGGCATTTCCTTGTCCCGGTAAACGACGGTATGGCTTCCGCATTGTGCCATGCCCAGGGACAAAGCAACACGTATGGAAGCTGTGTTCTGCGGCCTTATGCTGCAATATACCTCAGCAAGCCCCAGATCCACTGATGCATAGCGCAGGCATTCACGGGCGGCTTCGCTTGCATAGCCCATATGCCAGTAGCTGTCATCAAGGATGTAGCCGAGCTCCACAGCCTCCCGGCCGTTGATAGCTGTCTTCATCAGGCCTGCCTGACCTATGACTTTCCCCTCCGCTTTCAGTTCAAGGGCGAAATACCCGTACCCGTCATCACGGTATCTGGCCAGCTGGCGTTCTATCCACTGGACCACATCCGCATGTGTGAATCCGTGCTCCCATGCATACATGACCTCCGGCTTGCCCATGATGGCGAGCAGCGCCTCGGTATCCTGCATAGTAAATCTGCGTATTACAAGACGTTCCGTCTCCATTTGAATTTCCATCCTCAGAAAAGAATTTCCGCAAAGGTAAGGATTTCCGGAGGAAATCCTTACCTTCCACCCCCTGTCACCTGTCGGTGACAGCCCCGCCGGGGCATGCGGCTTCGCTGTCGCTGCGCCGGCACCTGCGCTGCTTCGGCTTCCCTGACGGAATCCTCGCTGACGCTCCTGTGCGGCACTGTCGTGCCCTGTCAACCGGAAATCCTTCCTGTCCACCCCCTGTCACCTCCGCGCCGGAAGACCTGTCTAAAATTTTTAACAGATTCTGATAGAAAAATTTGGTTTATAAAATAAACTACTTTATATTTGTATCAAAAGCAGGAGAGATGCGCACTCCCTGCTTTTTAAAGCCGGCGTTGGTTTATTTTATAAACTCCTTAAAAAACAAAACAATGGAAGAAAAGAATTTTACGGAAAAAGAGAGCCTGGAACTGATTTCCAGCATGATAAGCAAGACCAGGCAGAGGCTTGAAGTCGGGAGTGGCAATGTGTTCCTGTACTATGGCTACAGCGCCCTTGCAATCTCTGTTGCGACATTCCTCGTATCATATCTGACCGGGAGCAATATATGGAACGTACTGTGGTTCCTGATGTTCGTCCCTATGGCAGTGATAATGGGCAAAAGCCAGAAAAACAAGCCAGAAGTGACCACATACACAGACAGGATGCTGGAGAACACATGGAAGATCGTCGGATTGCTGATGATACTGTCAGTGGCGGTGATCGCGGTAAACGGTTTTTTCACAAAAGTGTTCTGCTTCTCTCCGATGCTGCCGCTGTCTCTGATGATAGTGAGCATAGGCTCGATGCTTACTGGACTGACAGTCAATGAAAACAACATAACGGCAATCTCCATAGCAGGATTCATCATTCCTGTCAAGCTGCTGATTGACATGAGGCTGGGTCACTACTATGTACCGGTGTGGGATCTGATGGCCGGACTGTCGTTCGTACTTACCCTGGTGATACCGGGGCATATCCTCAACCGCAAATCCGGGAAAACGTTATGAAAGAGCTGGATCCGTTGCTCCATTCGCAGCTGAGGCTGTCGGTGATGTCCCTGCTGCTGAGTGTGGAAGAGGCCGATTTCGTCTGGCTGAAAGAAAAGACAGAGGCGACATCCGGTAACCTGAGCGTACAGATAGACAAGCTCGCCGAAGCGGGATACATCAGTGTCCGCAAAGAGATTGTCGGGAAAAAGCCGCGCACTACATGTGCCATGACCGAGAAAGGCCGTCAGGCTATGGACGTATATATCAGCACTCTGAGAGAATACCTCCATATCTGAGCGATGGCCGCAGACGCCTGCCGACCCGGCATGCCATGAGGGGTATCCGGCCAGAATGAGAGAGGGGGCCATGCTACCTGCACAGTCCCCTCTCTTGGCTTGCATACGTATGGAGCCGTCTTGACCTACCAGCGATCAGGATCGGCATCTATCTGCTTAAGAAGCTCCCGGACAGCCACTTCCAGCTGTTCGTCACGTCCTTCTATGATTTCTTCCGGCTTGTTCCTTACGAGGAAGTCAGGCTCAAGCTGCGAATTCTCCAGGTAATGCCCGTCACGGGTTCTGTAGCCTATGACAGGGATTCCGAAATACATTGAAGGGTCCTGGAGTGTCTCCCAGTTCACGGAAGTCATCGTTCCCGGGACCGGCATCCCGACTATCGAGCCGAGCCCCTGGTGCTGATAGACCCACGGGGTGCCATGTGCGTTGGAGTAGTTGTCCTCGCTGACAAGCATGATGGAGTGCTTGTTGTACCTGCGGGACGGCATGTCGCACACGACAGTGCCCTGGATGACCTGCTCCAGATACTTCTCCCCGCTGAAAAGGATCTCAATGTCCTCGTGGAGACGTCCGCCGCCGTTGTGGCGAGTATCTATCACAATCCCGTCACGCAGGTTGTATTTGCCCAGGATGTCGGCATATACGTCACGGTAGCTTCCGTCCGCCATGGAACGGATATGTACATACCCGAGGCGTCCTCCTGAAAGGCTATCCACGGCGGCTGCACGGCTCTTGACCCACCTGCGGTACAGCATCTCGTTCTGTTCCCCGGCGGAGACAGGCTTGGCGACCTCCTCCCAGCGCTCCTTAGAGGCGGGGTCATAGAAAGAGAACAGCACCTGGACACCCTGCTTGCCGTTTATCAGAGGGAACCAGTCCTCCCCTGCCACCACCGGCTCGCCGTCTATCTTTTCGAGGACAGTCCCCTTCTTCACCTTCGACCCGGCCACGGAGAACGGGCCGCCCTCCAGCACCTCATCTATTTTCAGACCGTCGCCGTCATAGCCCTGGTCGAAAAGCAGCCCGAGGGCCGGGGTCGGCTTCTCTGCAGGCACTCCCCTGTAGCCGGACCCTGTATGGGAGACGTTCAGCTCGCCGAGAATCTCGGAAAGCATCTCGGAGAAGTCATAATTGTTGTTGATATGGGCAAGGAAAGGCTCATAGTCCTTCTGCAGGCGGTCCAGGTCCACTCCATGATAGTCCGCGCTGTAGAATTTACGTTTCTCCTGCTTGAACACATGGTCGAACATGTACGCTCTCTCGGCTGCACGGTCAAGATCCATTTCCATATTGAAGTCAATAGGCTTCAACTGCTTATTTCCCAACGACATGACCTGAGGACGGCGTCCGAGGATGTAAAGGTTCTTCCCTTCATTGTCGATGTGCATCGCCCCGGCAGGGACTCCTTTTTTCACAAGGGAGATCTCCCCTGTCCTTGGCTTGAGCTCCCACAGGTCGAAACCTTTCTCGAAGGAACTCAGGAAATACAGTGACTCGCCGTCCTCTGTCATGGCTGCGGAAACCAGGCTGGAGGACATCGGGGTAAGGCGCATCACCCGGTCTTCAAGGCCGTCCAGCTCCACGGTGATGGCCTTGTCTTCCTGTGTATCTTCCTTCTCACCGTCCTTGTCCTTCCCGGCATCTCCATCCTTCTTCCCTTTCCTGTCCTTGGAGTCTTTCTTCTCCTCCTGAACTTCTTTCTCCTTCTTCTCCGCAGCCTCTTTCTTCTCCTTGTAAAGGGCGTATTCCTCCTCGGACATGTTGAACTCGTCGTATGCCTTGCGGTTCATGAAAGCTATGAACACGTCATCCTGGCTGCCCCACGAGGCATGGGAGCGGAGTCCCAGCCTGTTAGAGACAAAGATGAGCGCATTCCCGTCCATCACCCACTGCGGAGAGACATCTATATACCCGCTGCTGGTGACATTGTGGATACTGTCCCCGCCGGCTGCCGAGACGATGCCGATGTCGCTGTAAGGGTCGCGGCGGTTTGTAATCAGGGTCAGGGCAAACCATTTGCCGTCAGGGGACCAGTCATACTCGAACTCCCCGTAATGCTGGCTTCCGTCGGTGATCTGGCGGACCTTTCCGGTCCCGAGGTCAAGGACCTTGAGTATATTGCGGTTTTCCAGGAACGCGAGCTCCTTGCCGTCAGGAGAGAATGAAGGATATGTCCTCTCGGCCTTGGTGTCCTTGAAAAGAGGTTCCTCGTCTATCAGGGTGGCGTATGCGAAATGCAGGTCATCCTCCCTCTGCATGGTGGCCTTGTAGAGATTCCAGCGGCCGTCTCTCTCAGAAGCATAGACAATAGTCTTGCCGTCAGGGGAAACGGTCAGTCCCTCCTCCGCCTCTGCCGTATGCGTAATCTGCCTGGTGGTGCCGTATTCATCCGTGGTGGCGAACACCTCGCCGCGGCTCAGCAGGACGATCTCCTTCCCGTCGTCGGACACCGCCATCTCGTCCACGCCTCCCGGCCTTATAGAGGATGGATACTCAGGGCTGTCCCCGGAAATGGACACGTGCACCTTCCCGGGTTTCCCGCCCTCGGTCATGGTATATATCTCACCTCTGTATCCGAAACAGAGCGTACCGTTTTCCGCACGGCTGAGGAAGCGGACCGGATGCCCCTCAAAATGGGTAAGGGCCGTGGCGTTTTCCGCATCGTCCACAAGGGCCGAATACACATTGAACGACCCTCCGTCGCGCTCGCTCAGGAATACCATCCTACCGTCACCGGCAAAGACAGGGTCCCGGTCCTCCCCGGGATTGGCGGTAATACGGGTATGTGTCCCTTCCTCTGCATCATAATAATAGATGTTGCGTGCCACAGAGGATGTATGGTGCTTGCGCCAGATGTTCTCGCTGCCTGTACGGTCATAATACAGGAATGATTCCCCGTCAGGTCCGAAGCTCACGGAGCATACAGGAGTGGCTGTCACCAGTTCCGGACGCCCGCCTCCTGACTTTACCCGGTAAAGTTCTGTAACCCAAGACGATGACCACATCGCACTTGATGCCGGGTCCTGGATGGCGGCAGAAAAATAGATATACTTGTCGTCAGGCGAGAATGCCAGAGGTGTCTCGGTGCCGGAATGGGTGGTGATCCTTACGGCGTTGCCGCCCCCGGTCCCGACTGTGAAGATATCCATGCCCCCGAAACGGTCGGAGACGAATGCTATTGTCCTGGAGTCGTTGGACCATACAGGCTGCGACTCGAATGAAGCGGATGAAGTAAGGCGCACAGCCTCCCCTCCGGATACAGGTACATAGTAGATGTCCCCTCTGTACGAAAAGGCTATCATGGTCCCGTCCGGGGAAATCTTCGGATACCTCATCCAGAGAGGCGCAACGCCGTCGTCTGCAGAAGCGGCGGCCGAGACAGCCATTCCCCCGCACAGGAGGATGGCCGCAAACATCAGATAAACGTGTCTTTTCATGCGAATATAAATTAATCTAAATCTCACCTAATTCTCAGGACGGCAAAATTAATTACTTCTCAAACATTTTCCTCAAAAAAGTATATATTTGCATCCGCCGGAGAAACACCGGACCTGCACGTGCTTATGGCACATTATACGGACAATTGAAATTTAAAGATATAATGAAACATCTCAAAGTATTCATCTTCACCGCAATGGCAGCCCTTTCGCTGTCATCGTGCGGAATTACGGGCCACCAGGTATCCAACTACAACGTGGCACAGACCCAGCTGCAGCTCTCGCAAAAGAATTTCAAGGTGGTGGGCAATGTAGAGGGTTCTTCCCACGCGACCTATGTGCTGGGTATAGGCGGCATATCCAGACGGGCGATAAAGGAAAACGCCATCGCGGACATGTACAGGAACGCCAACCTCACAGGGGCCCAGATGGTTACAAACATCACCACCACGGTAAAGCGCCGCTTCTATCTGTTCTGGAGCCAGTACGATTACATAGCTTCAGGCCAGATAATCGAATTCACGGAGTAAACGCTGTAAAAATCCTTCCCGAATGAAAAGACTTGCACTTTTTATCATTCTGCTCACAGCCTGCGCAGCTGCAGCAGAAGCACAATACAGAATAGACGTGATCACCCTGAAGAACGGGGCGGAGCTGAAAGGAGAGATAATAGCCAGGGATTCCTCGTACGTCATATTCAAGACCGCCGACGGGACCCTCACCAAACAGATACAGACATCGGAAATAACCTCGGAGAGCCGGCAGGAGCTTTCCGCGTCGCAGTATAGGGAGATAGGAGGAGACATCCCGAAGGTGTTCACTCCGTCATCAAGGGAAAAAGGGTACGGTGCATACGTCGACATTCTGGCCGGCACATCCACAATATACCCCGGCTGGTTCGACCTGACCACATCGCACGGATATTTCATCACCCCGCAGGTGTTTGTCGGAGGAGGTGCCGGACTGAGCCTGAAGCTCGCCTATTCAGGGTATGACTATAATGGAGCAATAAGGCGCACGTCAATGTCAGTTCCGGTATTCGCCACGGCAAGATATTATTTCATAAACAACAGGAAATGCAGCCCCTACATCGACGGCAAGGCCGGGTACGCCATACCTGTTTATGATGCCATAGACGCCACAGAGGCATACAACACATCTATAAACGGCGTATTCCAGTACAGGGCAATCCGGTCCAAAGGATTCTATTTCAACATCTCTGTCGGAGTCGAGATAAACAGGTTCACACTCTCCCTGGGACTCACCGGGACGAACTCGCAGGATATAGAGTTCAATGAAGACCTCTACATCGACTATCCGGACATGATGTCCAGCCGCTGGACCGGATACAGCAACTTTTACAGATACATGGATGCAGCCTGGTTCATAAATTTCGGCTACCGGTTCTGAAATAAGCGGATTTCAGCGGCTTCTGCCGGGATGGCACAATTGATTTTTCACATGACAGACAGGAGCAGGACAATAGATATAATGGGAATCGTCAACCTTACGGACAATTCCTATTTCGCACAAAGCCGCTGCCTCGGTCCGGACGGAGAACCGGACATGGACAGGGTGCTGGAGCGCGCAGGCAGAATGATAGATGAAGGGGCCTCGATCATAGATATCGGGGCATGCTCGACACGGCCGGGCTCGGAACCGGTCGGGGAAGATGAAGAATGGAGACGGCTCAGCCCCGCACTTAAGGCGATACGGGAGAGCTTCCCGCAAGTGCAGATCTCGGTGGACACATACTGGAGTTCAGTGGTGCAGAAGACATTCGACCTTATAGGTCCGTTCTTAGTCAATGACGTATCAGCCGGGGAGGATGACCCCGTGATGCTCGGGACAGTAGGGAGGCTGGGACTCACCTATGCAGCAATGCACAAGAGAGGCACACCCAAGACCATGCAGTCACTATGCAGCTACAAAGACGTGACAGGCGAGGTACTGGAGTATTTCCGGAAGTTCGGGAGAAAGGCGGAAGAGGCAGGGATAAAGGAGTGGATACTTGACCCTGGATTCGGATTTGCCAAGACCGTCGAGCAGAATTACAGGCTGCTCAGCGAGCTGGAGCGGTTCAGCTGCCTCGGGCGGAGAATCCTGGTGGGAGTATCGCGGAAAAGTATGATATACAAGCTTTTCGACATCACCCCAGAAGAATCCCTGCCGCAGACCCAGGTGCTGCATCTGGCGGCTTTGGAGCGCGGCGCGGACATTCTCCGTGTTCACGACGTGGCTGAGGCGGCAAGGACTGTCGCCGTGTGGTCGCGGCTGGCGGATACATATTCTGTGGCGCCTCGGCATAGCAAATAAAATTTGTTCTGCTCTCGGCTTCTATGTATATTTGCACCGGAAAATTCCGGAAAAAAGAAATACCATGGATAACCACGCTTTACTCGCAGTCTCCCCCATTGACGGGAGATACGCACGCCAGACGGCACCGCTCAGGGAATATTTCAGCGAATACGCGCTCATACGCTACAGGGTACGGGTCGAAATAGAGTATTTCATCGCCCTGTGCGAAATCCCTCTTCCGCAGCTTGCGGACTTCGACCACAGCAAGTTCGAGGCGCTCAGGGACATCTACAGAAGCCTGACCCCTGAGGAGGCGGCCAGGGTGAAGGACATCGAGAAAGTCACCAACCACGATGTCAAGGCAGTGGAATATTTCATCAAGGAAAGGTTCAAGGAACTCCATATAGAGAAATGGGGAGAGTTCGTGCATTTCGGGCTCACCTCCCAGGATATAAACAACACCTCCGTACCACTTTCACTGAAAGAGGCCGTGGAGAACGCCTTCCTGCCTCTGGTGAACGAGGTGCTGGACACCATAAGGTCGATGGCGGAGCAGTGGAAGGACATCCCGATGCTGGCCAAGACGCACGGACAGCCGGCGTCCCCGACACGCCTCGGGAAAGAGTTCAAGGTGTTCCAGGTACGTATTGAGGAGCAGCTCCGCCAGCTCTCTCTGCTGAGCTACCCGGCGAAGTTCGGAGGTGCTACAGGCAACATGAACGCCCACAAGGTGGCCTACCCCGGCATCGACTGGATATCATTCGGGGACAGGTTCGTGGCCTCACTGGGACTGAAGAGGTCATTCCCTACCACGCAGATAGAGCACTATGACAACCTTGCGGCCATATTCGACAACATCCGCCGCATCAACACCATACTCATAGATTTCTGCCGCGACATATGGACCTACATCTCCATGGAGTATTTCCACCAGAAAGTCAACAAGAACGAAGTCGGCTCATCGGCCATGCCACATAAGGTGAACCCTATCGACTTCGAGAACGCGGAAGGCAACCTCGGCGTGGCGGACGCTGTGCTCACCCACCTGTCCATGAAGCTGCCTGTATCAAGGCTGCAGCGGGACCTGACAGACTCTACAGTGCTGAGGAACGTGGGAGTGCCGTTTGCTCATGACATGATAGCCCTGAACTCATTGAAGAAAGGACTCGGGAAGCTGATACTAAACGAAAAAGCCATCGAAGCGGATCTCGAGAGGAACTGGGCTGTGGTGGCGGAGGCCATCCAGACCATCCTGCGCAGGGAGAATTACCCGAACCCTTACGAGACCCTGAAGGCGCTCACAAGGACAGGGGAGGCCATCAACCACGAGACCATCGCCAGCTTCATCGAGACTCTCGATGTGAGCGAAAGCGTGAAAGAGGAGCTGAGGGCCATTTCTCCTATGACATATACAGGATTCTAAGAGAGTCTGAACCTGAGACACGACGTATGAAACAATTACTGAAAATCCTGTTCATCCTGCTTGTCGCCGTCAGCCTGAAGCCGGCGGCATACCATGTGGCCGAACCTTCCGATATCGTGGTTGTCAACACACTTGACAACGGAGGCGTACCGGTTGACGACAGCATGCGCGCCCGTGAGCAGAAAGTCAGGATCTTCCCGCAATACGCCAACCAGAGGCAACACTATGCAGCTGACAGCAGGCAGACGGCCCTCCTGGACAGATTCAGTCCGGCTTTCCGTATGCCGTCTGCCTGGCCTGGCTCTGCAGATGCAAGACATACGCTTCAGATGATCTGCTCGTTCATAATCTAAAGGCAGAGACATCATACCATATAACCTATTACACCATTACGGAGGCTGCCCGTACACACGACAGCTTCTAAAACCCCATAAACATACTATAATGAAACTCAACAAATTGATGTACAAGAGCATCATTTTGTCCTGCCTTGCCGTGGCCACACTTGCCGGCTGCCGCGAAGGAGGGACAAATGTACTGTCAGAAGACAAGAACATCCCCGTAAAGAAACTTTATCCGGAATCAATTGAAGTACCGAGATCTTTTGTCGCCGACATACAGGCGATACAGTTCATCGAAGTGAAATCTAAAGTCGGGGGATTCATCAAGGAAATCCATGTAGACGAAGGACAGGAAGTGAAGAAGGGGGACATCCTTTTCAAACTTGACGCAATCGAATACTATGAAGCTGTCAGAGAGGCAGAAGCCGCCTTGAAGCAGGCTGAGGCCGAATACCAGATGACAGCATACGACGTGGACCGCATCAGCAGGCTTGTGGAAAAGGAAATACTGGCCGAAGTGCGCCTGAAACAGGCCCAGGCCGAGCTCGCAGTGGCCGAACTCGAGGTGGAGCAGGCAAAAGTCAAGATGCAGAGAGCTCGGCTCGACTACAACTACACCACAATAACTGCCCCGATAGACGGATTCGTGGACAGGATACCGTACAAAGTCGGAAGCCTTGTGGATACCGAGACCCTGCTCACCAGCATAAGCAACGTGGCCGAGGTGTTTGCATATTTCAAGATGAACGAGACGGAATACCTCAAGTTCCGCAGGGCAGTAATCCGCGGTGAGGAGGACAGCAGGGCGGACACCGTCCAGCTTGTCCTGGCTGACGGGACGTTGTACGAACATCCCGGCGTAGTGGAGACTGTAGAAGGGGATTTCGAGAGGCAGACCGGCTCCATAGCCTTCCGCGCAAGGTTCCCCAACAAGGAAGGACTTCTGAAGCACGGTGTATCCGGAAAGATAAACATGATGACAAGGATGGATGACGTATATCTCATTCCGCAGCAGGCGACATTCGAGATTCAGGAGTTCACGTACGTGTACACGATAGAAGACGGCAACATCGCAAAAGTGCGCAGTTTCGAGCCGCTGGCCAGGTTCAACGGATACTATGTAGCCGAGAATTTCAAGCCGGGGACGGAAATCGCCTTCTCCGGCATCCAGAGGCTCAAGGACGGTATGAAAATAAAGCCGGTAGAAGCAGATGAGGGCAGCGGGCAGGAAAATGACACCGACACAGGAACTGCCGGAGCGGATACAGACACAGAAAGATAGGAAGCCATGTTCAAGATGTTCATCAGACGGCCGATACTGTCGGCTGCAATCTCAGTGCTCATAACGTGTCTGGGGCTTATCGCACTGAACTCACTGCCGATCACGCAGTTCCCTGACATTGTACCCCCGTCCGTCACAGTGACGGCAAGGTACACCGGAGCCAGTGCGGATGTCATGTCCAAGACAGTGGCCACTCCGCTCGAAAGAGCCATAAACGGAGTGCCTGGAATGACATATATGACAACTGTATGTACAAATGACGGCATGTCCCTCACTACCATCTACTTCCAGGTGGGGACAGACCCCGATGTCGCGGCTGTCAATGTGCAGAACAGGGTGTCCACCATCCTGGACGAACTGCCTGAGGAAGTAATCCGGGCAGGTGTCGTGACAGAAAAAGAAGTCAACAGTATGCTCATGTACCTGAATATATTCAGTACTGACAGCACCCATACTGAAAAATTCGTCTACAACTTCGCGGACATCAACATTCTGCGCGAACTCAAGCGCATCAACGGAGTGGGGTTTGTCGAGATAATGGGACGGAGGGACTATGCCATGCGTGTATGGCTGAACCCTGACAGGCTGGCGGCATACGGAATGTCCCCTCAGGATGTGACGGAAGCCATACGCAGGCAGAATGTGGAGGCAGCTCCCGGCAAGACAGGAGTCAGCTCAGACAAGCTTCCGCAGCAGCTGCAGTACGTGCTGCAGTACACGGGCAAGTTCAGCACCCCTGCCGAATACGGGGAAATTGTCCTGAAAGCCCTTCCGGACGGCTCTCTGCTCAGACTTGCCGACGTGGCGGATATAGAATTCGACTCGGAAGACTACAAGATGGTGTCCATGACAGACGGGAAGCCGTCCGCCTCTATCATGAT
>JADIMB010000029.1 GCA_017694995.1 Candidatus Cryptobacteroides faecavium
AACCCATACGCCTTGCGGCACCAGATCCTAAGTCTGGCTTGGCTACCAATTACAACACGCCCGCAGACAATGGTGTGCAAAGATAAGGACAAATTTTTATTTTGCAATATTTTTCATGGCCGCCTTTCCGGAGCCTTTCCCGTAGCGCACATGCCACGGATATCAGTCCTTGCGGAAATCAAGGCGGCACCAGCCCTCCATGGAGTCTTCCCCTGTCAGGACAAGCCCTGCCCCGGCCGCCGCTTCTGTGAGCATGGGCTTGTCTTCTGTGAAGAATCCGCTCATGAAAAGCATGCCTCCTCTGCGCATTGAACGTGAGTAGGTGGGAAGGTCTTCAAGAAGGATGTTGCGGTTGATGTTGGCCAGTATTATGTCATATTTCCCCATCTGGAGCAGGGATGCGTCACCGCAGTATGTGCCGATGCGCCTGGAGACACGGTTGAGGCACGTGTTGTCATAGGCGGAACGGGCGGCCACGGCATCTATGTCAATGGCATATACGTGACCTGCTCCCATCTTGGCTGCCAGTATGGCTAGGACTGCAGTGCCGCATCCCATGTCAAGCACAGTCCTGCCTTTCACGGCTGCCTCGTTCCGGAGGAGGGCCCTGCACATCATGTAGGTGGTCTGGTGATGCCCTGTGCCGAAAGCCATGTGAGGCTCGATGACGATATTGAACCTCGTCCTGCGGAGACCCTGGTGGAACGGGGCCCTGATGGTGCACTTGCGGTCTACGACAATAGGGCTGAACTGGCTCTCCCACTGTGCGTTCCAGTTGGCCGGTGGAATAAGCCTGGCACTGAAGTCAGACACATTGAAACTGTCTTCCTGGATGCCGCTCAGCACCAGCTTGAGCATCTGGGCGGAATACTGCTCCCTGGGTATGTAGCATTTCAGGAAGGGGTCTTCCGTGATGAAGGACCCGAAAGGCATGTCCTCAAGCTCTGCGATGAGGATTTCCGCATTGTCTTCGGAAAAAGGTGCGATGCGGATTGAAACTTCTATATACTCCTGGCTGTTCATTCTGAAAATAGGTCAAATGGATTCTCAAGCCAGACTCAGGTCTGGCATGCACAAAGATAGTGTTTTTGACGGAATAGCAAAAACGGCCGTGGAAGCATGCCGGGACGCCCTGCCGGAACATGCACGCAATATCTCCGGCGGGGGGCCTGAGCCGTCCGGTGCCGGAGTATCCGGGGAGCAGCCTTTTTGCAGACCGGCATAGGCTTCTTGAGAAATTTGTATAACTTTGCCGGAGTCCGGGCCTGTACCCCGAATGTACGGCAGGACAGCACAGAACAAGTACCAGATGAAAGAGAAACTTTTAGGAAAGACTCCGGAGGAGCTCAGGGAAGTGGCACTGGAAGCGGGGCTTCCGAAATTCGCCGCCGGACAGATGGCCAAGTGGCTTTATCAGAAGAAAGTCAGGACAATAGACGAGATGACGGATATCTCGAAGGCCGGCAGGGCTGCCCTTAATGAGAAATATGAGGTGGGAGTCACGCCATACAGCCAGATGCAGGTCTCATCAGACGGGACCAGGAAATACCTGTTCCCGGTAGAAGGTGTGTTCAGCAGGGATTCCGGGGCATATGACGGAGCGGCTCTCATCCCAGGGGGAGCTTCCGGGGACGGCACCGTGAACCGGGCAGTCAGAAAAGAGCAGGGCGCCGTGGAGGCAGTGATGATCCCTGACGGGGACCGCGCCACACTCTGCGTCTCCTCACAGTCCGGGTGCCGTATGGGGTGCAGGTTCTGCATGACCGGAAGACAGGGGTTCCACGGCCATCTTACAGTGGCTGACATACTGTCGCAGTTCATCGCAGTGGATGAGTCCGACGCTCTCACCAATGCGGTATTCATGGGGATGGGCGAGCCTCTGGACAACTACTGGAATGTCTCACGCGCCATCACTGTGCTCACTTCTGACTGGGGGTTCGGATGGAGTCCCAAAAGGATCACACTCTCCACAATAGGCGTCCTCCCGTACCTGAAGCGTTTCCTTGACGAAAGCAGGTGCCACCTGGCTGTCAGCCTGCATGACCCGTTCCCGGACGAGCGGCTGTCCATGATGCCGGTGGAGGGGGCATATCACCTGAAGGATGTGCTTGAACTGGTGCGCAGATACGACTTCACCGGGCAGAGAAGGGTGAGTTTCGAGTATACCATGTTTGCCGGCTTCAACGACACCAAGCGCCATGCGGATGCACTTGCCAGGATGCTCTCCGGCCTGGAATGCAGGGTGAACCTCATCCGCTTCCACCGGATCCCGGATTTCCCTTACGCCCCTTCCCCGCAGGGTGTGATGGAGATGTTCAGGGACAGGCTCGGCCGCGCAGGTGTGACCACCACCATCAGGGCTTCGCGCGGAGAGGACATACTGGCAGCATGCGGGATGCTGGCCGGGAAGCACGGCAAGCCGGAACAGCCTCGCCGGTGAAGTCCCTGGCGGGCCGGAGGGACCGCTTGATGCTTGACGGGGATTGAAACAGGATAAAGACAGAAAGAAGATGGATAAGATCAGGATTTTGGCCATAGTATTGATATTCATGTCCTCAGGTATCGCAGACATGGGGGCTGCAGCATCGCATGTCCACTCATCCCGGACTGCAGGGCCGGGAACCTTCCAGAACGCGGAGGAGCTGCGGAATGACCGTACAGCCAGATGGCAGGAGGTGCACCGCAGGGATTCCCTGCATCTGGCTGAGATACGCTCCAGGATGGACAGCATAAGGACCAGACGCCCTACAGTGGCCCTGGTGCTCAGCGGCGGGGGAGCGAAAGGCGCGGCGCACATAGGCGTCATAGAGTACCTTGAATCCATCGGCATGCCTATAGATATGGTGCTGGGGACAAGCATGGGCGGGCTGGTCGGCGGAATATATGCCATGGGCTACCCCGTGCATGAACTTGACTCCATTGTCAGGGCGATGGACTGGGAACTGGCCCTGAGTGACAAGATACCGCGCGAGTACATATCGTACGCGGAAAAGAAATACAAGGAAAAATATCTCCTTTCATTCCCGTTCTACTACAAGAAGGAATATTATCTGGAAAGGAAGGCCGACGAGATGAAATTCTCAGATACGGACGATTCCGGACTTGACGGTGTGCAGAGGCACGAGGACAAGATATCCCTGGGGGCGGACCAGGACGATTCCAGGAGCATCATCAAGGACAATCTCCTGGGGAGCCTCCCGTCCGGATATGTCTTCGGGCAGAATGTCCAGAACATATTCAGCTCCTTGTCCGTCGGATATCAGGATTCCCTGGATTTCAATGACCTGCCGATCCCGTTTGCCTGTGTGGCCACAGACCTGGTATCCGGCAGGGCCAAGATATGGAATGAAGGGAAGATCACGACTGCGCTGCGCTCCACCATGTCCATCCCGGGGATATTCGCTCCGGTGAAGATAGACGGCATGGTGCTGGTGGACGGAGGCATGAGGGACAATTACCCCACGGCCCTGGCCCGGCAGATGGGTGCGGACATTGTGATCGGGGTGGATGTCTCGAGCGGGAGAAAGCGCTATGACCAGATCAACAATATCGGAGACATAATCAATGCCGGAATAGATATGCTCGGGAGGTCTGTCTATGAGGAGAATGTGAAGATAGCCGACGTGAACATCAAGCCGGACCTTGAGGAATACAACATGATGAGCTTCGATACTGAAAGCATAGACCGCATCATACACCAGGGGTATGTGGCCGCCTACCGCAACGAGGCCCAGCTGATGAACATCAAGCAGCGCGTCGGAGGCGACACCCTGGTGCTGCACAACAGGAAGGCGGTGGACATCAACGTGGACTCTGTCCTTGTCGACGGTATCGAGATACGAGGTGTGGGGGAGAAAGAACGTGCGATCCTGATGAAGCGCATAGACATATTCCCGGGGGACAGGGTCTGCCGGGAGGACATAGACGATGTGGTGGCGGAGGTGTTCGGCACACAGGCGTATGACTATGTGACATACGAGCTGGAAGGCAGCGTGGAGCCTTTCCATCTGGTCATCAACTGCAAGCCCGGCCCGATCCACCACTTCGGCTTCGGGGTGCGGCTCGACACTGAAGAAGTGGTCTCTCTCCTGCTGAATGTCTCGCTGAACGCCCACAAGCTCCAGGGGTCGATATTCGACTTCACCGGAAAGATCAGCACCAACCCGTATTTCAAGTTCCACTATACCTACAATTCACCCAAGTCTCCCACTGTCAATGCCACGGCATCCGTCAGGTGGACGGGCATGAACCTGCTCGACTATACGTCTTCACGTTTCAACCTTGACTATCTCAACCTCCGGCAGGAGGTGTATCTCTCCAATATAAACTGGTCCTTGTTCGACATCCAGTTCGGGCTGAGGAATGACTATTTCAACCTCAGGTCGCTTTATTCCGCAGGAGGGATGTTCGGCGACTACAATATGGACCAGATGAAAAACGACTACATCTCCCTGTTCCTGAACGCCAGGGCGGACACATTTGATGACGGGTATTTCCCTACTTCGGGATACACGGCCGGGCTGAGCTACGGGTGGACATTCGCCGGCTTCCCTTACCGGTTCAACAATTTCCATGCTGTCCAGCTGGATGCAAAGACTGTGATACGCGCCGGGAATGTCTTTTCGTTCATCCCGTCCGTGAATTTCCGTTTCCTTTTCGGCAACAGGGTGCCTCTTGCATATGTCAACTGTGTGGGAGGTGTCATCCCCGGAAGGTACATAGACCAGCAGATCCCGTTTGTCGGGGTGAACAATCTGGCCCTTGCCAGGAACATCGCCACGGTATTCAGGACTGATTTCAGGTTCAGGATTGCCAGGAACCACTATGTCACAGGGATCGTCAATTACATGCGTGACTGCAACGACTTCTCGACATACACGCACAGTCCGGGCATATTCGGTGCCGGTGTGGAATATGCCTTTGATACGGTCCTGGGCCCTCTGATGGCTGATATCCACTGGTCGAGCCTTACACAAAAGGTGGGGTTCTACATAGGGTTCGGATATTATTTTTAACCGGAATGGCATAGAACCATAAGACGAAAGATCATGGACAAGACCATATACAATAAGGCAGCGGACAGACTCCGCGTACTCTGTTCGCGGCGCGAATACAGCAGCGGCGACATGCTCGCCAAGGCTGCTGAATACCTTGCCAGATACGGCACGGACTCACAGGAGGTGCCTGATGCCGCAGCCTCTATCGTGGAGTCGCTCCGCAGGGACGGATATGTGGACGACCTGCGCTATGCCTCGGCATTCGCCAGAGACAAGGCGCTGCTTTCCGGATGGGGCAGGATCAAGATAAGGTATGCGCTGGCCGCAAAAGGGCTTCCGGAGGATACGATAGCCGGCGCCCTGGAGAGCGTAGACCCACAGGAGGCGGACCGGAAGCTGGAGAAACTGGCTCTCTCCAAACTGAAGTCCTTCTCCGGAGACCCCCAGTGGAAGCTGAAGCTCATCAGGTTCCTGCTCTCGCGCGGATACAGTTACGATGCTGTGTCCAGGACAGTGGCCCGTATGGCGCATAATGCTGAAAACGGATGAGGCGCGTCCCTCGGGACACGCCTCATCCGTTTTCAGGCCGCCTGATGGCCCGGTGTCAGAATTCCACTACCTTGAGATTTCTTCCGACAAGCATTCCACGCTGCGCTGTGAACTCCGCTGAGCCGTCTTTTCTGGCTTTCATCACGATAGTGAACAGGACAGAGTCACCGTCGAGGAGGAAATTGTTGCCTTTGTTCGCGAAAGTAGGGTAGAGGACCTTTTCCCCGTCGGTGTGCAGCCTGTCGTATGTCAGGTTCACCATCTCTTTCATCCCCGTGACCTCTGTGCCGGCATATTCCAGAAGGCCGGTGTCGTACGGCAGGGCAAAGCTCATCGCGTTGATGTTCTTCAGCCCTTTCCCGCTCACGGTTATGCGGACTGTGTCCCCGGCCTTGAAGACCGCCTTGTCCGGAGTGAGGGTGACTGTCCCTGCCACCTCCTGGCTGTCATTGGCGCTTGTGCCTCCGTCCAGCATGGTCGTCACTACGGATACGTGTACGATGCGGCTTTTGCGGTCCCCATCACAGACTGCGGTACGATAGTGAAGGCAAATCCGTAGTCCTGGTCGCTCCACAGGCAGCGGCTCTTCTCCGGCAGGGAACCCCAGCTGTCATAGCCGCCGATCCCGCTCTGCCGGAAATCTATGCACAGCTCCACATAGTCCTGCGGCACAATGTCGCTGATATGTGTCTGCTTGCGGAAGGAGTTCCTTGCGGCGCTGTCATCTTTCTTCTCCTCCGGATTGAGGTTCCTCCACTGGTATGGACGTGTGGCCGCCTCTTCAGAATCAAGCGACTCGACACTGGTGCGCAGAGCGTTGAACTCAAACGGGGCCGTCCCTGAGGCCACCACTGCAAATCCTCCGATTTCAAGCCATTCGCAGCCGGTATGGTGCCCGCATTCCTGAGGCCTGACATAGCGTACATATTCCTTCTCGGCAGATGAAGTGTAGATGCCCATCCTGGCTCCGGAGTTCCTGTCCCAGTAGTTCTCCCACGGGCCGCGTCCGAAATATCTGAACCCGTCCGCAGAAGCAGGGAGCCTCATCCTCATCCCGATTCTTGGGATGTCGACAGGCTTTCCGGAGTCTGTGCCGCGGAACTCTGCAGCCACATTCACGATACCCTCAGGGTATACTGTATATGTCACGTCGTACTGGCAACCCTCAGGAAGCTCATAATTCACTGTAAGCAGAGCCAGGCTGCCGTCAAGCCTTGCCGAGGCACTGGCCTTCAGGTCCTTTCCGGCCTGTTTCCATGCCTGCGCCCTCACAGGCATCCCGTTGCCGTAGTCGTTGTCCACCGGTCCCCTCCAGAAATTAGGCCTCAGGCCGAACCCGTCCTTGAACATTTCCTTCCCTTTGACCTTGTAGGAGACTGCTGTGCCGCTGTCCTTGTCGAAGACGAATTCCACTGCAGGTGAGCTTATTGTGATCTTTCCGTCTGCATCGCTTATGCTGCAGGCCTTGCCTCTGGATACATATTCTTTGTGCACGGCTTCTTTGAGCAGGTACTGGTCTGTGGCTATCACATGGCCCGGCGATGTAAGCGGCTCTATGCCCTTTGTGTCCGCCACATCGAAATTGATGTGCCATGTCCTGTCGTCGGAGAGTCTCGGAAGAGGGACAGTGAACCCGGCCTTTTCCTGAGGGCCTGCCTGTACAGCCACTTTCCCGCTCTTGTACTCCTTCCCGTCAGAAAGGATGGTGTAACGCACCTCATACCTGCTGTCCAGAGACGTGAAATAGAAGCGGTTGAATATTTCAAACTTCCCTTCTGGCAGGTCTGCAGGCCGGATGGACACATCCTGGTACACATGTGCCACTTCGTTGAGGGCGGGATGGACCGTGCGGTCAGGGGCTATCACTCCGTTGCAGCAGAAGTTGCCGTCACTTGGCATGTCAGTCCCGTAGTCTCCGCCGTAAGCCCAGAAGAACCGTCCGTCCCCGTCCTTTTCCGCGAATCCCTGGTCCACCCAGTCCCAGATGAATCCGCCCTGCAGGTTCGGATACTCGTATATGTATTTCCACTGCAGGTCGAGAGACCCTGTGGAGTTCCCCATGGAGTGCGCATATTCAGACGGGCAGACAGGCTTCGTGCATCCGTCTTCACCCATTTTCCTGAACCAGTCTGCGTCCGGGTACTGCGGCACGAACATGTCAGTGTTCCATTCCATCACAGCCCTTTCATAGCATACCGGACGGTTCATTGACGGCCTCTGCGGGTCATATGACCCGGTAAGCCATCCCGGAGCCTCCTGGTCCTTGATATAATTGTATGTATTGTAGAAGTTGTATCCGTTGCCGGCTTCGTTCCCCAGGGAAAGTATTGTCACGCAAGGATAGTTCCTTGTCCTCTTGTACATGGCCTCTGTCCTGTCCATATGCTTGGTGAGCCAGCGCGGATTGTTGCCCAGGGTGTAGCGCAGGTCATAGTACATGCCGTGCGACTCGATGTTCGCTTCCGAATAAACGTAGAAACCCAGGCTGTCGCACAGCTCGTAGAAGAACCGCGGAAGCGGATAGTGGCATGTGCGGATGGCGTTGATATTGTGGCTTTTCATCAGGGAAAGATCCTTGAGCACCAGCTCCCTGGTGATGTAGTGTCCTGTGTACTGGTCATGCTCGTGCATGTTCACACCCTTGAACTTCACAGGCTTGCCGTTGACAAGCAGGACTCTGTACTTCGCCCCGTTTTCAGCAGGCCAGTCAGTGATCTCGAAACGGCGGAACCCCACATTGAACCTTGTGTACTCCCCGTTCACGCACATCAGGAGCGTATAAAGCTCAGGGGTCTCGGCCGTCCACTGCCTTGCTCCGGGCACTGTCCCTCCGAACTCCTTTTCCCCGGTCACCTTCCCGTCTCCTTGCAGCACGGCGGACCCGTCCCTGTCCAGGAGCTCGTACGAGAAGTCTAATGTCTTCTGCGGGTCGGCACTCACCTTGAGCCGGAAGATCCCGTCTTTCAGCCCCTTGTCAAGAGTGGACACGACCTCGAAGTCAAAATCCGTGTCAGTCTTCTCGCTTGACAGGTACACATCCCGCTCTATCCCGCTGATCCTCCAGAAATCGTCACATTCCAGATAAGACCCTGTGCTCCATCTGTATATCTTGAGCATCAGGTCGTTGCTGCCTGGCCTCAGGGCCGAGGTGATGTCATACCGCGCCAGGTCCTTTGCATTTTCGTAATATCCTGTGAATCTGCCGTTGACATATACATACACCCCTGATTTGGCTCCGCTGATATTCAGGTAGACTGCGCGCCCTTCCCATGACTGCGGCACTTCGAACTTCCTGAAATACACACCGGCCGGGGTGTCTTCCGGCAATGCGGGAGGCTGAGGCTTCCAGGTGGCGAACTCGAACTGGTGGTTGCAGTAGATGGCTGTCCCGAAACCCTGTCTCTCCCAGTTCCCCGGCACCTTGATGTCATCCCATCCCGCCGACTCTGACGGAGCCTTGCCGGCGATGTCCTCCGGCATGTCTGCCTGGGAGTCGAAATATCTGAATTTCCATGTCCCGTTCAGGGAAAGGTAATTCCCGCTCTGCTCGAACCCGTCTGCAAGAGCGCTGCCCCGGTCAGAATAGAAGATCACCTCGGTCCTGTGGGGCTCTTTGTTCATCGAGGCAATATCGACATTCCTCCACAGAGGTATTCCCGGACCTCCGCTTTCATGTGCTCCGGCCCCGATGGATGAGACAGCTGACAGCAGAGAAGGAATTGTCAGAAACAACAGACTTTTTTTCTTTATCATCAGTAGTAATGTTAAGTGTTTGGGAAGTCGTTAAAATCTTTATTGTTTAAATTTAAACAACTTCTGAATTTGAAATACAATCAGTTCGTAAAGATAAATTTAAATACCAGAAATGCCAATTTTTTTTAAAACATGAACCGGAAAGGGGAATTTCTCTTAGTAAATATTTCATTGGCAGGCTGACAAAAGTCAAAACAGCTTTTTATATTTGCATCCTGATAAAGGATTTCCGGACCTCCCTCTTTTGACCGGAAAAATGCCGGCGGCTCCGGAAATCACCACGCCGGGAAGGCATACAGCCGTCCCCCGAAACGAATACGGACAATACAATATGGACACTTACAGAAAACTGACAGACAATGAAATCGAGACACTGACGCGCCAGCGCTGCACTGCGTCTGACTGGAGCGGGATAGAAGTCTCCGAGGACTTTTCAGCGGAGCACATCTGCTACACACGTTTCTCGGGACGTATCAGGCTCGGTGCATTCCGCAAGGAATTCGACCTTCCGGGAGGCATGAAAAAGCATTCCGGACTGTATCACGCCACCTTGCACAATGTCACGGTCGGAGATGACTGCTGCATAGAGAACGTGAAGAACTACATCGCCAACTATGACATCGGCCCGCGCACCTTCATCGAGAATGTGGACATCATCCTGGTGGACGGGGTCAGCAGCTTCGGGAACGGGGTGGAGGTGTCTGTCCTGAACGAGACAGGCGGAAGGGAAGTGATGATACACGACAGGCTGTCTGCACAGCAGGCATATGTCATGGCGCTTTACAGGCACAGGCCGGAGCTCATCGGCAGGATGCGGGAAATGACACAAAGGTACGTGGAGTCTGTATCTTCGGGCACGGGGCATATAGGTGCCGATGTGACCATAGTGGATGCAGGCTACATAAAGAACGTCAGGATAGGGGACTGCTGCAAGATAGAAGGAGCCTCGCGCCTGAAGAACGGCAGCATAAACAGCAACCCGTATGCACCTGTGCATATCGGCGTGGGGGTGATCGGTGATGATTTCATCATCTGCAGCGGCTCGTCCGTGGAAGACGGGGTGACTTTCTCGCGATGCTTCATCGGACAGGCGTGCAAGCTGGGGCATACCTACTCCGCATCGGATTCGCTGTTTTTCAGCAACTGCCAGGGAGAGAACGGAGAGGCCTGCGCCATATTCGCCGGGCCGTTTACGGTGACACACCACAAGTCCACACTGCTGATAGCCGGGATGTTCTCCTTCATGAACGCAGGCTCAGGGTCCAACCAGAGCAACCACATGTACAAGCTCGGCCCGATACACCAGGGAATCCTGGAAAGAGGGGCGAAGACCACATCCGACTCGTACCTGCTCTGGCCCGCCAAGGTCGGTGCCTTCTCCCTGGTCATGGGGCGGCATGTCACACATCAGGACACGTCCGACCTGCCTTTCTCATACCTGATAGAGCAGCAGAACACATCCTATATAGTACCCGGGGTCAACCTCAAAAGTGTCGGGACAATACGTGATGCCCAGAAATGGCCCAGACGTGACTCCCGCAAGGACCCGGACCGCCTTGACAGCATAAACTACAACCTCTTGAGTCCCTATACCATCCAGAAAATGCTCAATGCAATGGACATACTTAAGAATCTGGCGGCCGTCTCAGGTGAGAATTCCGATGTATACTCCTACCAGAGCGGCAAGATACGGAATTCCGCTCTCAAAAAAGGACTCTGCTATTATGAGATGGCTATAAACAAATTCCTGGGCAACTCCCTGATAAAGAGGCTTGAGGATACGGACTGCTCTTCTGTGGAGGCTATCAGGGCCAGACTGCGTCCGGACTCTCCCGAGGGCTCGGGCAAATGGGTGGACCTGTCCGGCATGATAGCTCCGAAGGGCCTGGTGGACAGGCTCCTGGATGACGTGGAGCAGGGCCGAGTGACAGATGTCCGGACCATGAATGACCGCTTCGCGGATATGCATAGGCATTACTATGGCTATGAATGGACCTGGGCCTATGATGCCATCAGGTCATTCTATGGGATAGACCCTGCCGAGATCACACGGGAGCAGGTCATCATGATCGTGGAGAAATGGAAAGAGTCCGTGGTGCAGCTTGACAGGCTTGTGTACGAGGACGCCAGGAAGGAGTTCTCCCTTTCCGCCATGACCGGATTCGGGGCCGACGGGGACAAGCTGGAGCAGAGCCAGGACTTCGCGGAGGTACGTGGCGGCCTGTTTGACTCCAATCCTTTCGTGCAGGCCGTGCTGGAGCATATCCGGGTGAAATCCGCCCTCGGGGATGACCTCATATCACGCTGCAGGAATTGAGCAGAATTGTGCGTGAATTTGAGCAAAATATGGGGGCCCCGGGCCCCCATATTTTTATTCGTTCCATACTACAGAAGTCCCTCGAGGCATCTGCTTACTCCTGCTGAAATCCTCTCCAGAATTTCGTCCTGCGTGGCACTGTCCTCGGCAGGGATGAACCTTTCTCCTGTGATATTCTCGTAAAGCTCTATATATCTGTCTGATATGCTTCTTATAATCTCCGGGGTCATTTCCGGCACCTTCTGCCCGCTCTGGCCCTGGAAACCGTTTGCCATCAGCCACTCGCGGACAAACTCCTTCGAAAGCTGCCTCTGCTTCTCTCCCTTCGCCAGTCTTTCCTCATATCCGTCCGCATAGAAATACCGCGAGGAATCCGGAGTGTGAACCTCGTCCATGAGGTATATCTTCCCGTCTTTCTTCCCGAACTCGTATTTGGTGTCCACCAGGATAAGGCCCATCCTTGCGGCTATCTCCGCACCTCTTTTATATATGGCCCTGGTGTATTTCTCTATCTGGGCATAATCCTCCTCGCTTACGATGCCCTGGGAGATGATCTGCTCTCTGGATATGTCCTCGTCATGCCCTGCGGCAGCCTTGGATGTAGGTGTGATGATAGGCTCCGGGAACTTCTGGTTCTCCACCATCCCTTCAGGCATCTCCACCCCGCAGATTGTACGCCTGCCTGCCTTGTACTCTCTCCACGCATGTCCGGACAGATACCCGCGGATCACCATCTCCACTTTGAACGGCTCGCACTTGTGCCCTACAGTGACCATAGGGTCCGGGACTGCTATTTTCCAGTTCGGAAGGATGTCGGATGTGGCATCCAGGAACTTCGCCGCTATCTGGTTGAGCACCTGCCCCTTGAAAGGGATACCTTCGGGGAGGACCACATCGAATGCGGAGATCCTGTCAGTGGCTACCATGACGAGATACTTCCCGCTTATGTCATATACGTCACGCACTTTTCCTGTGTATTTCCCTGTCTGCCCCGGGAAATGGAAATCAGTCTTTACAATTGCTTCCATCATTCTTTGAAATATTTTGATCTTGAATTATCCTCTAAACCGCTGCAAAAGTAATCAAAATATTTGTTCCGTATAAACAAGAGGGGAGGGAAAGTGTGACGTTTCTACAGGAGAGACGGCACAAAAAGCGGGAATAGACTGCTCCGTATTTATAATTCACTAAATATTAATGTATTATTTTGCGGTATGGCCGACACTCCGTTTCGCCTGCCAGTCATACGGCTGTATGCTTTTATTAATTTTCTGTCTGCAAAACTTGCTTATTTTGCCTTTGTTGATTATCTTTGTCAGATAATTATCGTCTCTCCTGTAGAGATGGCATAATTATATAAAGTGTGAAGCGAAAAATAGGTGGTGCGTATATGATTGAAATCCAATGTCTTATGCGGATTTCAAAGCCCCAGAGATATATCCACCAATATGGTTCATTCGGAAATGGATACCATAAATAAAGGGGAAACCCGGAATCAGTGGTATGCAATGAGAGCCACATACAGGCGCGAGCTCATTGCCAAAACTCTCCTGGACCAGTCTGGTATTGAAAACTACATCCCCATGTACCGGAGGATGAAGGTGCATGGCGGCAGGAAAAAGCAGGTGATGGCTCCTGCTGTGCACAACCTGATATTTGTCCATTCCACAAGGGAGACTATCCGTGAGTTCAAGAAGACGGTGCCTTTTCTCCAGTATATGATGGACAAGAGCAAGGGGCCTGAAGTCTCTCCCATTATCGTCCCTGACAAGGATATGGAGAGCTTCATGAAAGTGGTCCAGGTATGCCAGGAAGATCTGGAATACATGCCGGTAGGGGACAGGAGCTTTCCTGCAGGGGCACGTGTGCGGATAAACGGCGGACAGCTTGACGGAGTGGAAGGCGTCCTCGTGCGTACCGGCAAGTCGAAAGACAAAAAGCTGGTTGTCACACTCAGCGGGGTCCTGTCCGTGGCAGCTACCATCAGTCCTTCATCAGTCGAGATCCTGAATGCAGGACATGAAACGAAAGTGTGTGAATAGGGAAATAATGAATAAGCCGGAAGAAAAAAACGATTACTGGTATCCGTTGCGGATTACCGGTGGTGAGTGCCTGGAATTCAAATCTTTACTTGATGAATCCGGCATTGTAAGCTATTTTGATCCAAAGGCGTTCAGGAATGTCATCTTCGTAAAGGCATCCATGGACGTCATCGAGGAGATAAAGCAAGGTCATAAAGACAGGTTTTCAGTCCACTATCTTTGGGACGGGGTGACTTTCAGACCAGCCCGCATCGCCGAGAAGACCATGTCCGACTTCCTGAAGGTGGCCGGACAGCAGGAAGGCAGCCCCCTGTATCTGGAGACTGTAAGCTCCCTGTTGAAGGACTGCCAGAGCGTGAGGGTCACCTCCGGCGTATACAGCGGCATAGAAGGCAAACTGGTGCGGATCAAGAAGTCCAAGCGGGTGATGATAGCGCTTCCAGGAGATATCGCGGTCGCGACGGAATATATCCGTCCGGACTGTATGGAAGTGATAGATTAACTGGAAACCGGTTCTGTTATGGATCTTGACTTGCTTAACAATCTATTTCTTGCCGGAGGCTTTGTCACAGCAGTCGTGCTGGGGATGATAATCATCCCGAACATCCTTCTCATTTCATATAAGAAACAGCTTTTCGACGTGCCTGACGGCAGGAAGGTGCACAAAACACCGGTCCCGAGGCTCGGAGGGCTTTCCTTTTTCCCGACCATCCTGATCGCGATGGCCCTGAATGTCGGGCTGAGGTATCTTTCCGGACCGTCACTGGATGAGCTGGCCATACCGCAGACCGGGATTGAACTGCTGTTCATCTTCGCCGGCCTCACGATGCTGTACCTTGTCGGGGAGGCTGACGACCTTGTGGGTGTGGGGTACAAGGTGAAGTTCTTGATACAGATCATAGCCTCCGTGCTCATGGTGCTTACAGGGACATGGCTGCATTCTCTGGGCGGACTCTTCGGGATACATGAGATCCCGTCATGGTTCGGCATACCGCTGACCCTTGTGATAGTGGTATATATAACCAACGCCATCAACCTTATAGACGGGATAGACGGACTGGCTTCAGGGCTGTGCTGCATATCTCTGGCTGTACTCAGCGTGATGCTGTTCCTCAGGCACGACTACGTCCACGCCCTGCTGGCACTCACTACCCTGGGGGTCATCATCCCGTTCTGGTTCTACAATGTCTTCGGGAATGAACTCCAGGGCCATAAGCTTTTTATGGGGGATGCAGGCAGCCTGACACTGGGCTATATTCTCAGCTTCCTGGTGCTCCGCCTGAGCTTCCCGGCCCACACCGGGGATGATGCATCCAGGGATATGATCATAGCGTTCTCGACATTGCTGGTCCCTCTGTTTGACGTGGTGCGAGTCGTCTTCCACCGCGCACGCAAAGGCCGCAACCCTTTCCTTCCGGACAAGAACCATTTCCACCACAAACTGCTCCGTACAGGCATGCGCAACCGTTACGTCCTAATGACAATCATTGGCATAGTGGTCTTCTTCATAGGTCTGAACACACTTCTGACCTACTGCGTAAGCACCACGCTCATCCTGCTGATCGATGTCGTAATCTGGACATGCCTCCAGTACTGGATCAACTGGCGTATCCGTGTATATTCACATGACCACCCGGAAATGGCCAAGTCCTACGTCGAGACTTATAGCAACACAGCATTAAAGGAAAAGAAACGATAATAACACATCCCCAATGGCGCCCATTGGGGATGATTCATGATATGCCCGGCCAGGTCCGGGAGTCAGCTACAGAGACAATGGACAACAAAGGAAACATCAATATCGCCGTCGCCGGGACCGGCTACGTCGGCCTGAGCATCGCGACGCTGCTGAGCCAGCACCATATATTTATCATGCAATAATAGAATAGATACGACAAGCTGACTAAATAATGTGAATGCAGTGTCTACACTAAGAATATTTCGACGCAGTATCTTAATTGTCAAATATAAAAAGTTCAATTATTTTATTTGATTGTTTATAAGAATGAATTTCAATATAAAGGAATATTTTACAAAAGGGGATACTCGCAGTCTGTCTGTGAAAAGAAATATTACTGCTTCTCTTTTTTTGAAAGGAATTAATATAATTATTTCATTGCTAGTTGTCCCTATAACAATCAATTATATTAATACCACACAGTATGGAATTTGGATGACATTAAGTTCTATCATTGCCTGGTTAAGTTACTTCGATTTAGGATTTGCACATGGGTTTAGAAATCGCTTTGCAGAGGCTGTTGCAAAAAATGAGAAACAATTGGCAAAAGAATATGTAAGTACGACATACGCATCATTATCTATAATATTTATATCTCTATTAATTATAATTTTAATCATTAATAATTTTATTGATTGGAGCCATATACTTAATATAGATAATTCTTATAAGAATGAATTGCGAGTTGTTTTTGCACTTCTGGCTGGTTTTTTTTGTGTAAATATTATTGCAAGTGTGTTTACTACTATGCTTACGGCCGATCAAAAACCTGCACTTGTCTCCCTAGTACAAACAGGAGGTCAATTCCTTGCTATGGTATGTATTATCATTTGCACAAAAACAACAAAAGGAAGCCTATCTACACTTGTCTTTCTTTTTTCTGGAATTCCATGTTTATTGATTGTCGTAATATCACTAATTTCATTTCATAAAGGGAAATATAAAACTTATGCGCCATCAATAAAAGGTGTTCGTTTTTCTCTCGTCCCTAAAATTTTAGGTCTAGGAGGACAATTTTTCGTGATAATGATTTCTATGCTATTTATTTTTCAGTTTACTAATATTATTCTATCCCGTATTGAAGGTCCTGTTGCTGTAACACAATATAATATAGCATATAAATACTTTAATACACTAAATATGACAGCAGTAATAATCCTTACTCCATTCTGGTCAGCTTTTACAGATGCATATACAAAAAAGGATTATGCGTGGATGAAGAGTATGCAAAATAAATTAGAAAAATTATGGTTATTGTGCATACCCATATTAATTTTAATGACCTGTTTTTCTAGTCCGTTTTTTAAACTATGGATTGGGGATACAGTAAATATTCCATTATCATTATCTGTTTGTATGGGAATATATGTACTGTGCCAGACAGCTGGAAATTTATATATGTACCTTATTAATGGTACCAGTAAGGTAAGACTTCAGATGATTGTCTATGTTATATTTGCAATAATTGCTATTCCACTTATGAGCCTGTCATGTCAAAAGTTTGGCCTCACGGGAATTATCATTATTCCTTCAATTGTATTTTTTACGCAGGCAATTATAGGAAAAATACAGATTAAGAAACTGATAAACGGGACAGCATCTGGAATCTTTAATAAATAATTGCTGCTTAATCATATAT
>JADIMB010000030.1 GCA_017694995.1 Candidatus Cryptobacteroides faecavium
GGGGCATGCGGCTCCGCTTCGCTCCGCCGGCACCTGCGCTGCTTCGGTTCCCATGCCGGGAACCTCGCTGACGCTCCGGTGCGGCCCTGAAGGGCCCTTTCAGCGGAAAAGGTGGCCTTTTTCTTTTGGAACCGGTACGTGAAGTTTGCTATTTCAAAATAATCGCATAAATTTGTACCGCGTATGTCCAAGCGGCATTATGCCCGTTTAGACTTTTCAAAACAATTTAAAGGATATAAAAAATGGCTTACAAAATTTCAGATGACTGCGTTGCTTGCGGCACATGCATAGGCGAGTGCCCTTCAGGCGCTATTTCAGAAGGTGACATCTACAAGATCGACCCTAATGTATGCATTGACTGCGGTACTTGCGCAGATGCTTGCCCTATGGGGGCAATTTCCCCTGCAGAGTAAATCTGCTTGCATAGCGATGCACAAAAAAAGGCGGCCCCGATTTTTCGGAGCCGCCTCTTCTTTGTATGTCCTGTCCTATTTCGTCTCAGGAGACATCATCACCTCGATGAAGTTGCCCTGGTCGAGGACGGCCTTGAGGGCTGACTTGATGTTGTCTGCGCTGATCTCGTTCACAGCGGCTTCGTACTCCTTGTCATAGTCGAGACCGTCATAGTTGTAGTGCATCTGGAGAGCGTTGAGCCACCAGCTGTTGGTGATCCTGTTCTCCGGGATGTTCTTCTTGAAGTTCTCTGCAGTCCTGTTGAGCTGCTCCTGGGTCGGGCCGTTTTCCATAAGCCCCTGGAGACCTGATACCGCGAGTTCCCTGAGCTTGTCGGCTGATTCAGGATTGGTGTCGAAGTAAACCTGGATCAGAGCCCTTTCCTCAGGATATTTCTGCATACCTGCACTTACGCCGGCACCGTATGTGCCGCCTTCTTCCTCACGGAGTGTGTCAGTGTAGATCATGTCGAGAACGTATTTGGCCGCGTCGAGCATGACTTCCTCCTTCACGGAATAAGGTATGTAGGCTGTGTATACCTGCAGGACGCTTGACTTAGGTGTCTCCATCCCGGTGGTGAAGTGGTTCTCTACTTTCCCTTTCACGATGTGCTCTCCTGTCTCGTTCCAGCCTGCGGCCTTCTTGCCCTTAGGCAGCGAGCCCACGTATTTCTCCACGAGTGTCTTGAGGGAGTCTGTCTGCACATTTCCCACTACATAGAGGGTAGCGCCTGCGGCGTCCTTGAACAGCTGCTCTGTATATACTCTCTTGAGGGTCTCGATATTGGCCTTCCCGAGGGTCTCCATGTCGATGACTGACTGCCTAGGGTTGTTCCCGTAGAGGGTCTTCACCATCTCCTGCTGGAGCCTGAAGTCAGGGGTGTTCAGCATATTAGGCAGGATGGCCTTGAGCTGCTCGATACCTGTCTGGAACTCGTCCTGGTCGAAGCGCGGTTCAGCCACTGTCAGGTAGAGGAGCTGGAATGCAGTCTCCAGGTCCTTAGGTGAGCTGTTGACAGACACCCCGTGCCTGATGTTGCCTACATATACCGATGTGGAGACGTTCTTCCCGGCGAGCATCTTGGAGAGAGTGGTGCCGGAGAACTTGGACAGTCCGGTGTTACGCATGAAGAGAGCGAATACATTGTCTTCGAAAGAAGGCAGGTCCTCAGTCGCGATGAGCGAGCGTCCGCCGTTCTTCTGGAAGTTCATGATCACCTGGTCTTTCTTGTAGTCGGTAGGGAGGACGACCACTTTCACCCCGTTCTTGAGGGTCCATTCAGTGGCTGTCTTGCCGCCTACTGTCACCTGGGCCTCTTTCTTCACCGGTGATCCTTTCAGCAGGCTCTCGTCGAGAAGCGGCTCGTTGGTGTCCACAGCCTCGTTCTGTGCGATTTCTGATGCCTTGACCTCAGCTACGGCATCTATGAAATCCTGGGCTACAGGATGAGCAAGTCCTTCTTTCTCAGGGGCTTTATATACGACTACCATATTTTCGTCCGTGATGATCGAAGATGCTATCTGGTTGAGCAGGGCTGCATTTATCTGTGAGCAGATAAGCTTGGCAGTCTCATACTCAGTCTTAGGGTCCATGTACGGATAGTTGTCGAAGAAGTTGTTCACGTAGTCGTTGATGAAGTCTGCATTCTTGCGGGTGTCGGCTCCCTGGGCCTTCTTCTCATAGTAGCTGAGGATGTTGTCCTTGGCGCGGCTCACCTCGTCGTCTGTGAATCCGTACATCTTCATCTTCTCGGCTTCTGTCAGGAACGCCTTGAATGCTTCGATGCCTTCCCCGTTCCTTGCCACAACCTGTCCCATGACCACGTCAAGTGTCTCGCACAGGCTTCCGATTCCCATGTATGCGCTCAGGAACGGTGCATCCGGCCTGGATGTGATGTCGTTGAACCTCTCGCCCATGATGGTGCTCACGTAGTTCTTCAGGAGCTCCATCATCATGCCCATGTCAGTGCTGTTCAGTTCCTCAGGCATAGGCTCGCTCTTCCAGAGTATCTCGATGGAAGTGTTTGTGGCCTCGGGGTCAGTGATGATGCCGACCACAGGCTCGGTGTTGTCAGGAATCTTGTATGCCTCTTTCGGCTGAGGGTTCTCTGCCGCAGGAATATCTGCAAATGTTGATTTGATCTTTGCTTCCACTGCATCCACATCCACGTCTCCTACTACGATTACTGCCTGGAGGTCAGGGCGGTACCATGTGTGGTAGAAGTTGGTGAGGCTCTCCGGCTTGAAGCTCTCGAGGTTCTCCTGGCTTCCGATGAGCGTGCATCCCGCATATTTGGAGTCGCCGTAATAATAAGGGAGGGACTGCTCGTGCATCCTCCAGTCGGCTGTGCGGCGTGCACGGCGCTCCTCGATGATCACACCTCTCTCCTTGTCGATTTCCTCAGGGTCGCAGGTCACGAAATGGGAGTAGTCATGCAGGATGAGCAGGCACGTGTCGATGACGCCTTCGCGTACCAGAGGGATATTGTTGAGCATATATACTGTCTGCTCTACACCTGTAGAGGCGTTGATATTGCGTCCGAACTCCGCCCCGATGCTCTGGAGGTACTCGAGGATGCCTTTCCCCGGGAAGTTCTTCGTCCCGTTGAAGCACATGTGCTCGAGGAAGTGGGCGAGACCGTCCTGGTCCGGAGTCTCCTGGATGGCTCCGACATTTGTGGCCAGATAGAATTCGGCTCTGTTTTCAGGTTTGTCGTTGTGTCTGATGTAGTAGGTGAGCCCGTTCTCGAGCTTCCCCTTCCTTACAGCAGGGTCATTGGGCAGCTGGTTCTGCCCGAAGACCGTCATGGCAGTGAAAATGGCCATGAAGAAAATAAAAATCCGTTTCATATTCTTTATATAAAAAAGTATTTTCCTCCCAAAAATGGCAGTCTCAAAAAGCTGACAATTTTAATGAAAAATACTGACAAATCAAAATTTTGAGTATATTAGCACGATTGGACATTGAATGCAGGAAGCGGAAGGACTATGTTTGAGGATTTCAGATTGAAGGTATTCGAGGAAGTGGCCTCGATGGAAAATTTCACCAGGGCCGCCAGGAATCTGGGGATAAGCCAGTCCGCGGTAAGCCAGTGCATAGCCGAGCTGGAAAAAAAGACAGGTGCCCGGCTCTTTTCCCGTTCCCGCAATTCAGTGGAACTCACTTCTGCCGGGCGGGACTTAAGGGAGTATGTCCGCCGGATTCTTTATTTGTATGAGTCGGCGGCCGCTTCCCTGAAAGCGCCTGCCGGCAGTGCTGCCTCTGAGGTCAGAGTGCTTGTTTCAGGTGATGTCGCATCATGTATATGGCCGTATGTCATGGGGCCGGCTGCTGATGGCGGCCTGTGCCGTTTCGCTGTCTATACGGCCTTCGGGGATTCCTGCGGGGAGGATGCGGACCTCAAGGTGACAAGTGTATTGCATCCCGGTCTGCAGGCCGGAGGAGAATGTGCCGGCCATTCTCCTCTATGTGCGGTGGCCAGGCCTTCTGTGAGAAACATCACCGGCACGCCTGTTTCTCTGGCGGATATGTCATGCCGCCTTGCTGTATGGACCGGCCCTGGCGGCGGAAAGGGGCGAATGCAGGAGTATCTTTCCCGCATGGCAGGTCCGGGAAATGTCTTGAGGATAGTGATGTATTCTGATTCGGCTGATTCTGTGGTTTCATCCGTGCTCTCGTCAGATGACCTTGTCGGGATCGTGCCTATGTATGCAATATACCGGCAACTGGCAGACAGGAAGCTTGTCAGTCTGCCGGTTGCCGGTATGTCTGGGGATGCCGCCGTATATATGGAGGCTTCCTCCCGTTTCGCTTCAAGTTCTCTTTACCGGTATGTCAGGCAGCGGATTTCCGGATTCCTTGAATTGCACGGCAGAATGTGACTATTGCTGCCGGCTGCCTGCATTCTCCAGCTGTGCGTCCATCCATCTGGCCAGAGACGCCTCGAATTCACTGCGGGCATAGCCTATATTGTCATGTCCAGTGTATTCTACTTTGGAGAATCCCCAGCCGTGCCCTCCTGTCGGGAAGATGTGCATTTCCGCCGGTACTCCTGCCCTGACCAGCGCCTGATAGAACTGCAGGCTGTTCTCTACAGGTACGGTGGTGTCATCTGAACTGTGCGCCAGGAAGACGGCCGGCGTGTCATCTGTTACATCATTCTGGAGAGAATAGATATCCGCAAGCCTTTCAAGCTCCTCCGTGTCTTTCTTCCACTGTGTGAAGTCTTTCCCCTTGCGGCTTGTCCAGAAGCTGTCCTGGCCGATGAGATTTGTGCGGGTCCCGGCATGCGTTATTGCCCAGTCCATTGAGATTACCGGGTAGATGAGTATGGAGAAATCAGGTCTTGTGGCGCTGTCTGTATACAGAGTAGTCGCGCTTGCCGCCAGATGGCCTCCTGCAGAGAATCCCATGACGCCTATCTGTTTTATCCCCCATTCCTGTGCATGTGCCCTGCAGTATCTGAATGTATTCTGTACATCCGTCAGCGGTACAGTCCAGTGCCCGTTCGGGAGTCTGTATTTCACGACGGCTACGGTAACCCCGCGCCTGGTCATCCAGTCGGCTACATAAATGCCTTCATTATAGGAGGATACAAATGCATATCCGCCTCCTGGACATACTATCACCATCTGGCCGTTCGGTTTTTCCGGAAAATAAAGGTCAAACCTTGCGTTGTCCGATATATAGCCGATGGAGCCGTACTTGTCAATGGTTTCTTCCTGGGTGATTCCGTTGGAGGCTCCGGGGCCCCCTGCTTCCGGCAGGCCTTTCCCGGCTTCCTGTCCCTGCGGATAAAGCATGACAGTCATGTCCGGCTCAAGCTTGCATCCCGGCTGGGCGAAAAGCCCAGGTGCAGCCGCGCATGCAGCGGACAGCAATGCGATCAAGATGGTCAATTTCGTGGTATTCATGGTGTTATTGATATAAAATTGTGTTCTGTCACGAAAAATCCATCAAAGATACAAATAATTTGATGACTGTATATCCGGGACTGTTCAATTGCGGGATATGCGGTATTTTTCAGGTGCGCATCCGGTGAGCCTCCTGAAAATGAAGGAGAACTGGCGTATATCCCGGAAGCCCAGATGGCTTGCTACATCTTCCGGGGAGAGGTCTGTATGCAGAAGCATCTCTTTTGCCTGCTCCAGCCTTTTGGCCATGCAGTACTCGTCGTATGTTTTCCCGGTCTCGAATTTCAGGAGATCCTTGAAATACGCTTCAGACAGGCCCAGACTCTGCGCACATTCCCCGGCAGAAGGCAGGTCCAGGAGCGCGGCCCGGCCGGAATCGATTGCTGTGTCAAGCATCCTGTCCAGCAGGCCTATCATTTTCTTGTTTTTCTCCTCTCTGGTTATGAACTGGCGTTCATAGAATCTGGAGCAGTAATCCAACAGCAACTCTATATGCCTTGATATCAGTGTGCTGCTGTGCCTGTCGACCGTATGGCAAACTTCCTCTTCGATGTTCTTCAGACATTTGGTGACTGTCATTTTTTCCTGCATGGAAAGGTGCAGGGCCTCTTCCTTCCTGTAGCCGAAAAATGTATAGTCGCCGATATGTCTGTCCAAGGTTGTCCTGTAGAGGAGCTCAGGGTGAAATGCCAGGATTGTGCCGCGGCCCGGGAGTGTGCTGCCTGATGTCATCCTGAACAGTTCCCCCGGTCTCAGGAAGACCATGGAGGCATCCGAGAAGTCGTAGTATTTCCTCCCGCAGCAGCAACATCCTTCAGAGCAGTCTTCTATGAGCATTACGACGAAGAAATCAAATTTGACAGGTATTCTTCCTATGCCTGGATTTTCCAGGCTGAAGACGCAGGCCAGAGGATGCTCCGCCCTGCAGCCCAGGCACTTGCCGCAGTCATTGACTGTCTTTATTTCCAGAATCTCCTTCATCATGATTTCTCTGCCGCAAAGCTACAATAAACTTAAGTCGCATCCACTACCATTTTTACTTGCACTCCTACCATACTTACTGAAAAAGCCACGCGGTCCCGCGTGGCTCATGTCTCCTTCCTGCACCGGATATCCCGTAATCCGCTTCGTGCATCCCGGTCAGAACCGGAAGCCGATTGTGAGCATTATGCCATACATCCATTTCCTGTTGAGGATTTCAGGAGAAGGGAACCAGCTGCCGTCCTGCCCGAAGATATAGTCGCTGTAAGGATATACGTATTCATCCGCATATTTTGTGGCCCTGAACGCAAGGTCTGCGAAGAAAGAACCTTCCGAACTGAATCCGACCCCGGCGGAGAAACTGTTCCTGTTGGCCTTGACTGATTTCTTCACGTTGTCCTCATAATATTTTTCAGGTGAGGTGGTGAGGTTGTATCCGGCTCTGACGGCAAACCACGGCACAGGCTTTATTTCAGCCCCGGCCCTGAGCATATGGGAGGCGCCCATGAATTCCCGGATATCCGAGTTCGGGCCGTCGTCAAAGGTGCTGTTGTCGCTTATCTCGGTCTCCTTGAACTTCATGCCGGAATAGTCGCACATCTCGTAGTCCACACTTACCAGCCCGAACGAGCCGAATGTGTATGCCGCTCCGACATTGAACCTGAAAGGCGAAATGAGCCTGTAGCGGTACTGCCCTTCCGGACTCTGGGAGCTTACATTGAATTGGCTGTCAGTGTAGTATGATGCTGCGGAGTATGACCAGAATTCCTTGATGACCGTCGAGGTAGGGGTCTGCACCGCCCCTCCTATGCGCAGGCCTGCGACCGGACGTGCGATGAACCCGAATTTGCCGTAGACTCCGACACCGGTGGCATTGTACCTGTAATTGTACTCCATGTCGGTGAAATACGTCTGTACGGTAGAGCCGTTCTCCCCCTGGAACTCCAGCAGGAAATATGACGGGTCTGTCGCCACTTCAGCGACCCAGTCGCGGTAAGCATAGTCCAGTGACGTTATGCCGATGTTGGCCCCGAAGTAGAAGCGGTCCGAGAAATTCATCCCCACGTTGATCAGATAGTCGTATTTGGAACCTCTGACCTCCCGTCCGTATCGTTGGCCGAGCTCTCCGGACTGCCATATCTCTCCTGTAAGGGGGTCGTAGCTTTCGCTGGTGCCTATGTATTCTGTCGTGTTTGAATCCGGGCCGTACAGGCTTATGAGTCCGGCTTCCCATGCGGCGATGGATGCCCACGGTGCGGAGGAATTCCTGTATGGGTCGCTCACTGTGAACTCGGATACGTCTATGCCTGACGCTTCGTAGGCCAGGGCTCCCATGAAGGATGTGTTCGCATTGGTGCCTCTGGCTGTCAGGTTGTCGTTGAAGTACCCTGTCCCGTTGGCCATGAATCCGACGCTGATGCTTTTCAGCCCTCTGGTGCGGTGAGTGTCGAAGTTGAGCGAGACACCTACATTAGGAAGGGTGAAGCGCGTGGCGGAATTGCGCATCCTGCGCTCGAAGCCGTTTGCCTCTCCGTTGTACGCCGTCCCCTGGGCGGTGTTTACGGCTATGTTCAGCGATGGCGTGATGGTTATCTGTGAGTAACTTGCCACAGCAGAGCCGGCCGGATTGATGGTCAGCCCTCCTATGTCCCCTCCTAGCGCTGTGAATGCATTGCCCATTGCTACAGTACGTGCGGTGCCGTAATAATTGTTCTCGCTGAAATCAAGGGCATTGTACATCGTCTGGCCTCCGGCGCTCAGCGTGATTCCGCATGCCGCGAGCAGAAATATCGCTTTTTTCATTTTCTCGTCTCTGTTTTTGTCTTTTGTTTGTTACATGTTCTTCCCTTCTTCATCCTATCTGCGTCTTACTGAAGACGAGCCGCCTCCGGAGCTCCTTGAGCCGCCTGAGTATCCTGAACTCCTGCTTCCGGAGAACGAGCTGCTCCTGCTTACGGATGAAGACCGCGAGTAGGACGAGCTTCTGTTGAAGGATGACGATGCGCTCCTGTTGTATGACGTGCCTGTGGAATTCCTGAATCCCGATGTGGCGCTGCTGCGGTTGTAGGACGGGGTAGTGTTGCCGTAGGATGTGGTGATGTCCCTTGTGTATGAACCGGCAGGCCTCCTGTAGTTGGTCTGTCCTGAGACTATCGAGCTGGAGTTTCTGTATCCTGCCGTGGCGGAGGACCCTGTACGGGCGGAGCTTCCCCTGTAGGAATGTACCGACCTTCTTGCCCCTGATACTGCCTGGCTGCTTCCCTGGCTCATGCCCGGGATGTCGCCTGTGCCAGGACGCACGGACGGCCTTGTGGTGGCGACGACACCTGTACGGTTGCCTGGTATCACCCTTCTTGCCGATGAAGACGAGTAGGATGTGCCGCGGTTTCCGGTGTTAATGGCTGACGATGCGGATGAGGTCACCCTCCTTGATGTGGACGAGCTGGTGGTTATGCCTCTTCTGCTGACTGGGACTCTGGTGCCGGATACTGTCCTGTCGGACACTGTCCCGCTGCCGTAAGACGACCCGCGGCGGTGATAGGATGATCCTGACATCCTTGGACCTGTCGAGATCCTGCTGCCGAAGTACACATCCCTTCTGTGTCCTCCGTGTACGTGGCCGGGTCCGTGCCATCCGAGTCCGGGTCCCCATCCGCCGTACCATCCGCAGTAGTGCGGGTACCATGGATATGCCGGCCCCCAGAACCACGGGTCATAGAACCAAAGGTCCCAGGCCAGCCCGACACCCCAGAACCACGGGTCCCGGTACCATCCTCCCCAGTACCACGGGTCGTAGTAACCCCAGTATCTGCCGTAATACCAAGGATCCCAGTAGAAGCTGCTGAATGTATACGGCCGGTAATATGTCCATGGGTAGGTGTTGAAGTAGACCTGCTCGAACGGGTCGTCCATGACTGTGACCGAAGTCCCGGTCCCAGAGAAATTGATGACGGCCGCCTTGTCCTCCGGAATGAATAATGTGTCCGTCCTGTGTCCGTCTGTCCTGTCTGTGCTCAGATATATTTCTGAAGAACGGGTCTTCTGTACCAGTTCGTCAGTCTCTGACTTTGAAGCCATCAGCTTCTGTGTGTCTTCAACCCGAGGCCGGCTGTATATGCCGTCTTCGAACCTCTGCCCTGATGAAGACGTGTATGATGCCGCTCCGCATGAACTCAATACGGCTGCAGCGGCTGCCAAAATGCTAATTCTCTTTTTCATACCCAATCTCCTCTGTGTTTTGTATATTTTTTTTCGTACCTTCGTGCGCTGATATTGCATCATATGCAATAGTAAAGCCATGATGCATCTTTACATGAATTTGATGCATAAATCTTTACAATGTTAAAAATAAAACAGAATAAAACCAAATATCAAGATGGCAAAAGAAGTGACAAAGAGGTCTGACAACTACTCCCAGTGGTATGACGACCTTGTAGTGAAGGCAGACCTTGCGGAGCGTTCTGCTGTAAGGGGCTGTATGGTGATCAAGCCTTACGGATATGCGATATGGGAGAAGATGCAGCATATCCTCGACAAGAAATTCAAGGAGACAGGTCATGTCAATGCATATTTCCCGCTTTTCATACCCAAATCTTTCCTCAGCCGTGAGGCGGAGCATGTGGAAGGCTTCGCGAAGGAATGTGCTGTAGTGACCCATCACAGGCTCATGGCCAACCCCGACGGCCCTGGGGTAGTCGTTGACCCGTCAGCGAAACTGGAGGAGGAGCTGGTTGTCCGTCCTACTTCCGAGACTATCATCTGGAACACATACAAGAACTGGATAAAATCATGGAGGGATCTCCCTATCCTGTGCAACCAGTGGGCCAATGTAGTGCGCTGGGAGATGCGCACCAGGCTTTTCCTCCGCACGGCGGAGTTCCTGTGGCAGGAGGGGCATACCGCCCATGCCACCAGACAGGAGGCCGAGGCCGAGGCGATGAAGATGGTGAATGTCTATGCCGACTTCGCCAGGAACACTATGGCGCTTCCTGTGGTGGTAGGCCACAAGAGCCCTAACGAAAGGTTCGCCGGTGCCCTTGACACCCTTACCATCGAGGCCATGATGCAGGACGGGAAGGCACTCCAGGCGGGCACTTCGCATTTCCTGGGGCAGAATTTCGCAAAGGCGTTCGATGTGCTTTACCAGACAAAGGAAGGCTCCCAGGAATATGTATGGGCCACATCATGGGGCGTCTCAACACGCCTTATGGGGGCGCTTATCATGGCACACGGAGATGACAACGGCCTTGTCCTCCCTCCGGCACTTGCGCCTATCCAGGTGGTGATGGTACCTATATATAAGAGTGATGCCGAGCGCACAGCCATCCTTGACAAGATGGAGCAGCTCAGGAAGGAGCTCGAGGCACACGGCCACACTGTGAAGATAGATGACAGGGACACTCTCCGTCCGGGATTCAAGTTCGCCGAGTGGGAGCTTAAGGGAGTTCCGGTAAGGATCGCCATAGGTCCACGTGACCTGGAGAACGGGCAGGTGGAGCTTGCCCGCAGGGACACTCTCGAGAAATCCTCCGTACCTCAGGAAGGACTGGGCAGGAGAATTGAGGGGCTTCTGGATGAAATTCAGAATAATATCTACGCCAAAGCATTGAAATTCAGGGATGAACATATCGTGAAGGTGGATACTTGGGATGAGTTCAAGACCAGGATAGAAGAGGGCGGTTTCCTGCTGTGCCACTGGGACGGCACTACTGAGACAGAAGAGAAGATAAAGGAGGAGACAAAGGCCACTATCAGGTGCATCCCTATTGATACGGCTGTCTGCGAGGAAGAAGGGAAGTGCATTTACTCCGGGAAGCCGTCAAGCCGCAGAGTGCTTTTTGCCCGGTCATACTGACAAACTGCCATGGACCTTAAGCCTATCATATGTCTGCTGGGGGTGATTTTCACAGTCGCTCCGGTTTTGCATGCGCAGGATGTGGAGCTGACAGAAGCCCAGAAAGCCGCCGCGGAGGCCGCCACAGCTCTCCAGCTTACTCCGAAGCAGGAAATAAAACAGAAGGAGCGTTTCTGGACCAATTCGCTGAAGACCACTCTCGAATTCGGCCAGACATCCCTTACAAACTGGGCCGCGGGCGGATATAATTCGGTTTCACTCAAGTCGTTCATCGACGCCAACGCGAATTACAAGAGGAACGAGATTTTCTGGGACAACAGACTTCAGCTTGACTATGGATTCCTTTATTCAGCCGACAAGCCTATAATCCAGAAGACTGATGACAGGATATACCTTGAAAGCAAGTGGGGGTATCAGGCCAAGGACAAACTGTATTATTCTGCGTCATTCAGTTTCAAGTCGCAGTTCTCGAACAGCTGGGAATACAAGTCTTCTGTACCTGAGGGCCTGGATCCGGATGACCCGGCGTCGTGGCGTGATCCGGGCAGCAGGACTCTCAAGTCGGGACTGCTTTCCCCGGCGAACACCAGCCTGGCACTGGGTCTTGACTATAAGCCGCTGAACTGGCTTACAGTGAACTTCGCGCCGCTTACCGGAGGTTTCCAGATTGTAGACGACCCTCTTCTCAGGAAATCATACAGCCAGCCTCTGAAGAAGGAATATGACGGCATGACGGATGACCAGCTTCCTAAGATGGATGACGGGACTACGATTGACGGGAACGTCTACAAGGCGGCCAAGTTCGAGTTCGGTGCCCAGCTTAAGGTGGACTTCAAGGTGAATATAAATGACAATTTCTCATATTCTTCCCAGGTCCTCCTGTTCTCCAATTACCTTGACGATCCGCAGAATATCAGGGTGAACTGGGACAACAGGATCGACTGGAAGATCGCCAGGTTCTTTTCTTTTTCGATAACCACGAACCTGATTTATGATGACAATGTCATGATAGTGAACGACAAGGACATTGACAGATACCCTGAAGGGAAGCAGCGTGTACAGTTCAAGGAGTCGCTGACGTTCGGGTTTGTCTATACGTTCGCATCGAAATAGCGGAAAGATGCAGCACAGATTCGATACCATACTCTCCGGACTGCTCGGGGAAATCATTCCCGGGCAGCTCATTTCTGGTCAGTGCGGTCCGGCGGTCCTGCTGGCGGTAAGCGGCGGTATTGATTCCATGTGCATGGCTGAGCTTTTCCGTCATTCCGGTACAGGAGTGAAATTTGCCGTGGCGCACTGCAATTTCTCTTTGAGAGGGGAGGAAAGCGATTCCGATGAACTTCTGGTGTCGGAGTGGGCGCATAAGGCCGGGGTGAGAATCCACAAGACAAGGTTCGATACAGAAGAATATGCCCGGGACCACGGACTGAGCATAGAGATGGCCGCGAGGGAACTCCGTTACGGATGGTTTGCCGCACTTTGCGGAGAGTTCGGTTATATGGCAGTGGCTGTAGCCCACAATGCCAATGACAACGTGGAGACCCTTTTCCTCAATCTGCTCAGAGGTACAGGCATTAAGGGGCTTTCCGGCATGGATCCTGTGTCGGGGCTTCCGGTGTCTTCAGGGTCTGACGGGATGGAGTGCCCAGGCTCCGGCAGGGGGAAATCGGTGCTGCTCCGTCCGCTCCTCAGCTTCACAAGGACGCAGATCGAGGGCTATGTCTTCGCCCATAATGTCCGGTATCACAATGACAGGACCAATTCCGGTACGGAATATAAGCGCAACAAACTGAGGAACCTTGTCTTTCCTCTGTTCGGGCAGATCAATCCGTCGTTCATCAGGACGGTGGGCAGGGAGATGGAGTATTTCTCCCAGGTGGAAGGGATTGCCGAGAAATACTACCAGGACAACAGTACCTGGCTCTCGCGCCCTGAAATCGACAGGAAGAAGCTCCTGTCGCAGCCTTACTGGGAATATCTCCTTTACAGGACGCTTGAGGGCTACGGTTTCCCTCCTTCTGTGACAGCCTCGCTTACAGGACTGCTTAAAAGCGGCAGGACTGTTCCGGGAAAGGTGTTCGTGGCAGACGGATATACCCTTGTCACATCAAGCAGATATTTGATAATCAGGGAAAAGTCTGAAGATGAGCCGGCACCGTCCCCTTCGTCTCGGCTCAGAAGGAGCGGCACTTTGCCCGGAAGTCTTTCCGGTGCCTTTGCCGACAGGGGGGAAATACTGGCTGTACACGGGCCGGGGACTTACCGTTTCAATGGATTGTCATTTTCTGTCAGAGTGCTGGACAGGAATGAAATAAAGTCACTCAGGACTCCTCCTGGAGTGCTTATGTTTGATGCCGGCAGTATGGATTTTCCTTTTGTCTGCAGGAAATGGGAACGCGGGGACTGGCTGGTGCCTTTTGGGATGAAAGGGAGGAAGAAGGTGAGCGACCTGTTCACGGACCTGAAGTACAGCCTGCCTGAAAAAGAGAGCGCGGTGATGGCCGTTGACGGGAGGAACGCGGGTTCCATTGAGAGAAGGAACCATATAGCTGCGGTGCTCGGCGTGAGGATAGACGATTCGAAGAAAATAGATGACAGCACCGGGGCGGTGCTGGTGATAAGCCTCTTGCAGTGACAGCCTGCAGGGACTGCATACACAAGTAAACTGATAACCTGTCTTATACGTGATATTATGCTGAAGAGATTTTTCCTGGCTCTGTCCGCCGTATTGGCGCTCAGTTCATGTTCTGGGCATTTCATTTCCGACAGGGAATACAGAAATGCCGTATTGTCTGATTTCAGTTCCAGGGCCGCGCTTCTGGAAAAGGCCGGTGTGGACCTGCCCGGGATGGACCTGACTCCTGACGAACGGGAAGCCATGGTGTTCATGTATGCGTACATGCCTCTGGGTGACATGGTCAATATGGCACCGGAATACTGGCTGCAGACATACCGCATTGCCCGCGAGGCCGCCCGTACCATGCCGTGGGGGGACAAGGTCCCGGAACGGGAATTCCGTCATTTCGTGCTGCCTGTGAGGGTGAACAACGAAAGTCTGGACACGGCCAGGGCGGTGTTTTTCAAGGAACTGGCCCCGAGGCTTGAAGGACTTTCCATGGAGGAAGCTGTCCTGGAGGTGAACCATTGGTGCCATGAAAAAGCGACTTATCAGCCTACGGATTCGAGGACATGCTCCCCCTTGACGATAGTGCGCACTTCATACGGCAGGTGCGGGGAGGAGTCGACATTTCTTGTGACTGCGTTGAGGTCTGTGGGCATCCCGGCCCGGCAGGTCTATACTCCGCGCTGGGCTCATACAGACAGCAACCATGCCTGGGTGGAGGCCTGGGTGGACGGGCAGTGGCATTTCCTGGGGGCATGCGAGCCTGAGCCTGTGCTTGACCTGGGGTGGTTCAATGCCCCGGCCAGCCGAGGGATGCTTATGCATACCAAGGTGTTCGGACGGTATGACGGTCCGGAGGAGGTACTGAATGCCGCTCCGGGGTACACTGAGATCAATGTCGTGGCCAATTATGCTCCAGACCCTGCCAGGATAGATGTCTGTGTCGTGGATGAGTCGGGAAATCCGGTCCAGGGCGCAGATGTGGAGTTCCGGGTGTACAACTATGCGGAGTTCTATCCGGTCACGGTGAAAAAGACCGGCGAGGACGGGAGGACGTTCCTGACGGCCGGAAGCGGGGATATGGTGATCCTTGCATCGGACGGGAAAAGTTTCGGCATGAGGAAAGTGTCCGTAGGGAAAGACAAGTCCGTGACGGTGGCTCTGGACAGGAGGCCGGGCGGAGAGTCAGGCCACATCTCCATGGATATAGTGCCTCCTGCGGAGAAGGCCCGGGTCCCTGAGGTGACCGTGGAACAGAGGGAATGTAATACAAGACGCATGGTCCGTGAGGATTCCCTGAGGACTGCATACATGTCCTCTTTCTTTACTCCGGAAAGGGCTGCGGATTTCGCCGCAGAGACAGGCCTGCCATCCGCCAGGGTGGCTCCTCTTCTTGCCGCATCATGCGGGAACAGCGGCCAGATCACTGCGTTCCTTGCCGGTGCCGCCGGGGCGGGCAGGGGTGAGGATGCGCTTGATATGCTTGAGCATCTGAACCGTAAGGATCTTCAGGATACCGGCTGTGACGTGCTTATGGATCATCTGATGAATACGGCGGAGGGGGCTGACATCATGAAGGTGCTTGTCCCGAGGGTCAAAATGGAGCTTCTCACTCCATACCGGGCATATTTCAGGAAGAATCTGCCTGAGGGCCTTGCGGAAAAGTTCCGCAGGGATCCTGCAGAGCTGGTGGCGTGGTGCACGGCCAATCTTACACTTCTGGATTCAATCTCCCTGGCAGATGTCCAGGTGGCGCCTGTCCGTGTATGGGAGACAGGGCTGGCCGACACGGACTCAAGGGACATTTTCTTTGTAGCCGTATGCCGTTCTCTCGGCATCCCTGCCTGGGCTGACCCTGTCACCGGGACTGTCAGGTATGAATCCGCCGGGAAGACCTATGATGTAGATTTCGGGTCAGGGATACAGTCTGCATCTCCTGAGGGAGAAGTCCGGTTCACTTATTCGGGCATCCCTCTGCTGGATGACCCGAAATACTACAGCAATTTCACTGTGTCCAAATGGACAGGCTCTACTTTCCGGACTCTGAATTATCCTGAAAGCGCCACATGGAAGAACACTTTCAGGAAAGGAGTTTCCCTTGACTGCGGGTTCTATATGCTTACATGCGGAGTGCGTATGGCTGACGGAAGCGTCCTGTCCGACGTGGAGTTCTTCAATGTGGGACAGGAGGGGACTGTGACTGTGCCTCTGAAACTGAGGGATGACGCTTCCCAGGTGAGGGTGATAGGCTCGTTCAACTCGGAGGCCCTGTATGACAAGGTCTCTGCTCCCGGAAAGTCATTCAGCATCGATTCACGCGGGTCCGTACTCTCCACGACCGGGCGCGGCTATTTCGGGCTTCTTCTTGTGGACAGGGGGCTTGAGCCTACGGACCATGCCTTGAAGGATATTTCAAAAGTGGCTTCCGACTTTGAGGCATGGGGGCGGCCTCTTCTCGTGATTTTCGCCACCGGGGATGACTGCAGGCATTTTGACCAGTCATATTTCAGACTGCCTTCCACTGTAAGATACGGGATAGACACAGACGGGTCCATCAGAAAGATGATAGCCGGGGAGATGAAGTTGAGCGGAAACGGAAGTCTTCCTCTGGTGCTTGTAGCAGACACTTTCAACCGTGTGGTGTTCTTTTCACAGGGCTATACCATAGGACTGGGAGAAAATCTTGTCAGGACTGTAAAGGCATTATAGCCAGGCGTCAGATCTTAAAAACAGGTTTTCAAATGGAAAGGAAGGATTTCAGGATAGAGATATGCGCCAACTCAGTGGCCAGCTGCATAGCGGCCCTGGAAGGCGGTGCGGACAGGGTTGAGCTTTGTGCCGGCATACCGGAAGGCGGCACGACCCCTTCGGCAGGGATGATACACTGTGCAAGAGAGGCCGTGGATATCGGCCTGAATGTGATAATCCGTCCCCGCGGAGGGGACTTCCTGTATTCCCCGGGGGAGATAAAGGAGATGCTGTATGACATCGGGACGGCGAAGGAATATGGTGCCGACGGGCTCGTGTTCGGATGCCTGACTCCCGAAGGCGATGTGGACATGCGTTCCATGTCCTTGCTCATGGAAGCCGCCGGAGATATACCCGTGACATTCCACAGGGCCTTTGACCATGCCAGGGATCCGTTCGATGCCCTGGAAAAGATAGTGAGCCTGGGATGCCGGCGCATCCTTACTTCGGGGCAGAAAGCCACAGCCGATCTCGGAAGGGGACTCCTTTCGGACCTTGTGAGGAAAGCGGGGGACCGTATCATCATCATGCCCGGCTGCGGGGTCAACAGTTCCAATATCCTGCGTATCTCCGCATCCACCGGTGCCAGGGAATTCCATTTCTCAGCGAGGAAGACGCTTGAGAGCCGTATGGTCTACCGCAATCCTTCCGCTACGATGGGAAACGGCAGCGAGGACTACTCCACCAGTGTCACATCTGCGGATGCTGTCCGTGACACCATAGCCGCACTCCTCAATAATCACAATTCCTGGAAAAAACTGTCATTCCAGGCTGCCTGTCGGGAGGGTGTTTCTCCGCCGCGCCTGGAATGACAGGTAATCCGTAACTTCTACTTAATTATTTATTTGATTTCTATTTCATAAGGGATTCTGGCATAGACCTGGCCGCTCTGTGTCCCGGACCAGCCCTTGAATGCTTTTTCCACACTTTCCAGAGGTGTGCCCGCAAACACTTCCGCGCTGCTTCCGCCCAGTGCCTCCATAATCTTCTCCATGGTGGTGAGAGGACGCGGATATTCGACTATCTGCCAGTTGGAGAGGTCCTGGCCGTAATCTCCTTTTGCGGATGATACCGCATACATGATGGCATCTTTTATCGTGCCGATCCTGTCCACAAGTCCGAGTTCAAGCGCATCGCTTCCGGCCCATACCCTGCCCTGTGCTATGGAGTCCACGTAGTCCTTGTCCATGCCGCGGCCTTCTGACACCAGCGTAGTGAACCGGTCGTATATACGCTCCACGGAAGCCTGCATATATTCGGTCTCGGCCTTGTCCAGAGGACGTGTGCCGGAGTACATGTCCCCATGCCTGTTGGTAGACACTGTGGTTATGTTCACATGGGCGATGTCCTTAAGTGTCTTGCTGAATTCAGGTATCATGCTGAATACGCCTATAGATCCTGTAAGAGTGCCCGCATTGGAAAATATATAATCGCAGTTGCTTGATATCCAGTATCCTCCGGATGCGGCATAAGCTCCGTACGAGGCGATGACAGGCTTCTTCTCACGCAGCAGGTCAATCTCATTCTTTATCTTTTCAGATGCGAATACGCTTCCTCCCGGGGAGCTGACACGGAATACTACAGCCTTGACTGTGGAGTCTTTGCGCACTCCGGAGATGATAGAGGCGAACCTGTCTCCGGCCACCTGCTCCACGTCATCCCCGTCAATGATGTTGCCGTTTGCGTATATTACGGCTATCTTGTTCTTTGCCTTGATATTAGGCACTACTTTCAGCTTCGCGTAGTCTGAAAGAGATATCACAGGGACATTTTCTGTCATCCCTGCATCGAAAAAGTCGCTCAGCTTCTGTTTCATCTGGTCTGATGTGACAAGCTCGTCGACAAGCCCGTTTTCCAGGAAATCATCCGGGAAGTTGAGCTCCAGCCCATCTATCAGGGAATTGAACTTGTCCTGGCTCATTTCGCGCGCAGATGCGATGGTCTCTGTCCAGTTGCCCCATATCGCATCCAGAAGTTCCCTGTTCTGCTTAAGGTTCTCCGGGCTTGATGCGTTGCGGACATACATTTCACCTGCTGATTTGTATTTGCCGTGGCGGATAAGCTGCACATTTATGCCGAGCTTGTCCAGGATGTCCTTGAGGAAGATCATCTGCGAGGAAAGGCCTGCTATCATGTTCATGCTCCCTTCGTAGACGCTCATGTATATCTTGTCGGATGCCGTGGCAAGGTAGTATCCCGGTGTTGAAGGGTTCTCCATGTATGATATGACAGCCTTGCCGCTCTTGCGGAAGTTGTCGATTGCTGTCCTGAGCTCTTCAAGCTCGGCGATGCCGCCTGACGCCCTGTCCGGCTTAAGATACATATATTTTATGGCAGGGTCCGCCGCTGCGGCGTCGATCGCCTGGATGGCATCCCAGATTCCGATGACGGATATATCGTTCCCCTGTATCTGGCTGATAGGGTCAAGCTCTGTCGTCTGCTCGCTTACTGCAATCCTGGACATGTCCAGAGTCAGGACTGCCGTGCGTGGCATGACAGGCTGGCTGCTTCCGAGGGCAGCCAGGGAGCCCAGAAGGGCGAAAGAGAAGAAAAGCAGGACCACATTCACCACCAGGAAGCCTACTATGGCGGCCAGGGTCATTTTAAGGAATTCTTTCATATCAAGCTGTTTTATTTGTGATTACAAGCCGTGTCCTTGGAGAGGACCGCAATCATACAAAGATACTAAAAAAATCAGCCAATCGGTAAAAATTATTATTTTTGCACTCTAATGGCTGTATGTGGCTGTTTTGAAATTCAAAACAGTCTGAGCCTCCGGCCCGATGATGAAGATTATGATGAGACCGATATACATGTTTGCGGCGCTGTGCGCCGTACTGCTTACAGGTGTCCCTTCGCTGCATGCCCAGACGGTGCAGAAGTCTGTGGCGGATACCGCAGGACTGTATTCAGAGCGGCGGGACAGTCTTGATGCCGCAGTCTCTGTGTACCGCCAGGACGGCAATTATATTAAGAAAGGTGCCCCCATACGCACCGAGGTCATTTCATCCGCCGGGCTGCACAAGATGGCATGCTGCAACCTTGCGGAAAGCTTCGAGAATTCGGCAAGCGTGACTGTAGGGTATTCTGACGCGGTCACAGGAGCACGGCAGATCCGTCTTCTGGGCCTTTCGGGCGTGTATACCCAGATGCTTGACGAGAACCGCCCTGTGATGCGGGGGCTCGCTGCCCCGTTCGGGCTGGCATATGTCCCGGGTCAGTGGCTCGAGAGCATCCAGATAGCCAAAGGAGCCTCCTCCGTCATCAACGGCGTGGAGTCCATGACCGGCCAGATAAACATGGAGCACCGCAAGCCTACTGACGAGAAGCCGCTTTTCCTGAACGCTTCCGTGATGAGTGACACCAAGATGGACTTCAACCTCGCCTCCTCGCTCCAGATGGGCTACAAGTGGAGCACTGTCATCCTGGCTCATGCCTCGGGCAACATCAAGAGTTTCGACCACAACCATGACGGATATCTGGATGAACCGGAAATGCTGCAGTTCAGCCTTGCCAACAGGTGGCTCTATTATGCGGACAGCGGTGTCCAGGTCCGTTTCGGCATAAAGGCCCTGCAGGATTCCAGGCAGGGAGGCCAGCCCGGATACGACCGTTCTGAATACAGCCTGGACAATATATCAAGTCCCTGGGGCTCGGACATTCTTAACCGCTCTCTGAACGGATATCTCAAGGTGGGGATTCCTCTTGCCGCGGACAATTCGCAGAACATCGCCGTGGTGGCGGATTATACATTGTACGATATGGATTCGTGGTTCGGTTCCACGGAATATATGGGACGGCAGCATTCCGGATTCTTCAACCTCCTGTACCAGTATGACATCAGCGAATCGCACAAGTTCACCGTGGGTCTGGGCTCGATGTATGACAGGCTTGACGAGGATTTCAGCAGGACAGTATTCTACCCGGACCCCGCATACGCCCATTCGGAGAAAAGCGGGACCACTGACCTTTTCAACGCAGGCATATTCGGAGAATATACATTCAGCTGCGGCGAGAAATTCACTGCAATAGCAGGTGCGCGCGGGGAGTGGTACAACCGGGACGGATTCAAGTTCTCTCCGCGGGCTACTGTAAAGTACTCCCCGGTAGAGCAGATAACCCTGAGACTGAACGGTGGACGCGGCCTCAGATATTCGATGCCGCTTGTGGACAACATAGGTGTATTCTCCACCGGAAAGGCGTTCAAGGGTATCTACAGCGACCATCTCCTCGAGGATTCCTGGACATACGGGGGGAACCTCACGTATTACCTCCCGTTCGGGGCGTCTGACAACACCTATATAAGTTTCGACTATTTCCACACCATGTTCGGCCAGCAGATGGTCGTGGACTATGAGCATGAGCAGAATGTCATAGACTTCTACGCCCTTGACGGACGCAGGTCATATACGGACAATTACCAGGTGGACTTCAACGTGGAGCCTTTCGAAAGGTTCACGGTGACAGCCACATTCCGCTATACGGACGCAAAGATAGAGCTGAAAGACAGAGGGCTGACGGTCAAGCCGATGACAAGCAGATACAAGGGTGTCCTGAATCTCCAGTATGCCACCAGGCTGGACAAGTGGATATTCGACTTCACCGCGTCTGTCAACGGGCCGTCCAGGGTGTACAGCTTCATGGAGACCCTTACTGACAATGACGGCAACCTTCTTTACCCTGACGGGTATACTCCCGTATACCCTATGCTTTACGCCCAGGTGACAAGGCGTTTCAAAGGAGTGGACATATATATAGGAGGGGAGAACCTCACCAATTTCAGGCAGAAATATGTCATATCCGGAGCAAGGGATGCCGGAGGGTTTGTGAATGCTCACCAGGCTTCGTTCGACGCCAGTGCAATATGGGGCCCCCTTATGGGCGTGAAGTTCTATGCCGGAGTGCGGTTCACTCTATGGAAAAAAAGTTGATACAGAAAACAATACAATGGTAATGAAAAAGATACTGATTATGTGCGCCGTATTGGCGGCCGGTGCTGTCTCCATGTGGGGGATGCCTGCGGACAATGCCGTGTGCAATGAGAGCGTTGCTGCTTCCTCTTCGGAATCAAGGCCGAAGAAAGAGCTCAAGGAAGTGACATTCAAGGTGAATATGCATTGCGGGAACTGTGTGAAGAAGATCAGGGAGAACATCTCGTTCGAAAAAGGGGTCAAAGGCCTGGAGATATCTCTTGAGGACAAGACAGTGAAGATCACCTATGATGCGTCAAAGACTGATGAGGCAAAGCTCGCCGAGGCCCTGGCGGATCTGGGCTATGAAGCCGTGAAGGCGTGAAAGCCCGGCATGTGCAAGTAAAAAATTTTCCTGATGTTTGAGATAGTTTCAAAAGAGATGCTTACTCCGGCCATATGCCGGATGAAAGTGCGGGCCCCAAGGCTTGCCCAGTCGGCGTTGCCGGGGCAGTTCCTGATCATCCGTCCGGATGAGCACGGCGAACGCATCCCGCTCACTGTCAGCGACTATGACAGGGAGCAGGGTACAGTCACCATTGTGACGCAGAAAATAGGTGCCTCCACATCCGAGATATGCTCTTTCGGGGAAGGGGATTCATTCAGCGATGTGGTAGGGCCTCTCGGGATGCCTTCTGATTTCACCGGGATGACCCGCGGGGAGCTTTCCGGCCAGAGGTACATCTTCATAGCGGGAGGCGTCGGCACCGCACCCGTCTACCCGCAGGTGAAGTATCTGCATGGCATGGGCGTGCCTGTGGATGTGATCATCGGGGCCAAGAACTCCGGCCTGCTTATCTACAAGGACGAGATAGCCTCCGTGTGCGACCACCTTTATATCTGCACAGACGACGGCTCTGAAGGCTTCCACGGCATGGTGACCGGACTTTTCGAGAAACTTGTGCTTGAAGACGGCAGCAGTTATACAAGGGCGGTGGCTATCGGGCCTATGATAATGATGAAATTCGCCTCGCTCAGTGCGAAGAAGCTCGGGATACCGGTGACGGTGAGCCTGAACACTCTCATGGTGGACGGGACCGGGATGTGCGGGGCATGCAGGGTGACTGTCGGGGGAAAGACCAGGTTCGCCTGTGTCGAAGGTCCTGAATTTGACGGATATGAGGTGGATTTCGACGAGGCAATGCGCCGGCAGGGGATGTACAGGACCCAGGAGCATGATGCGGAAGAAAGATATGAACATGAATGTAAGATAGGGAGGGGAAGATAATGGCAAACAGGATACCCAGGGTCCCGGTAAGGGAGCAGGACCCTGTGACAAGGGCCTCGAATTTCGATGAGGTATGCTATGGATACAATGAAAAGGAGGCTTTGCTGGAAGCGTCCAGGTGCCTGCATTGCAAGAATCCGCGCTGCGTTTCAGCCTGTCCTGTGAATGTAAGCATACCTGAGTTCATAGCGCATGTGGCTGCGGGTGATTTTGCCGGGGCCTCCGCCGTGATAGCCAGGGACTCGTCCCTCCCTGCAGTATGCGGGAGGGTATGCCCTCAGGAGACACAGTGCGAAGGCAGCTGCATCCTCGGGGTGAAAGGGGAGCCTGTGGCGATAGGGAAGCTGGAGCGCTTCGTGGCTGACTGGAACATGGCCAACGGCAGCCAGAGTGCCGTGAAAGCCCCGTCAAACGGGTACAAGGTGGCGGTTGTGGGCAGCGGCCCTTCAGGTCTGGCGTGTGCCAGCGACCTGGCCAAGATGGGATATGAAGTGACTGTGTTTGAAGCCCTGCACAAGGCAGGCGGAGTCCTGGAATACGGGATTCCCGAGTTCAGGCTTCCCAAGGAGAAGGTCGTGGCCGCGGAGATAGGCTCGGTGAAGGCCCTGGGCGTGAAGATAGAGACGGATGTGGTCGTAGGACGGACTGTCACGGTAGACTCCCTTCTGGACAATGAGGGGTTCTCGGCCGTGTTCGTCGGTTCCGGTGCGGGACTTCCGCGCTTCATGGGCATACCCGGCGAGAATCTGAACGGGGTGTTCTCCGCCAACGAGTTCCTCACCAGGAACAACCTCATGAAAGCATACCGTGATGACTATATGACCCCGGTATATACGGGGCACAGGGTGGTCGTTGTCGGCGGTGGCAATGTGGCCATGGACGCCGCCCGCACCGCCCTCAGGCTCGGCGCGGAGACCACGATAGTGTACCGCAGGACAGAGAAGGAGCTTCCGGCCCGCAGGGAGGAAGTCCACCACGCAATGGAGGAGGGCATCACATTCTCCATGCTTACCAATCCCGTGGAGATTCTCGGTGACGAAAAAGGCTGGGTCCGCGGAATCAGGTGCATAAGGATGGAGCTCGGTGAACCTGACGGAAGCGGAAGACGCTCGCCCGTCCCTGTTCCAGGGTCAGAATTCGAGATAGAGGCGGATTCTGTGATCATGGCCCTTGGAACTTCTCCCAACCCTCTGATAGCCAGGACTACACATGGACTGGAGACAGACAGGAGAGGCTGCATTGTGGCGGACGGTGACGGGGCTACATCCCGCCCGGGGGTATTTGCCGGGGGCGACGCCGTCACCGGTGCGGCCACAGTCATTCTTGCAATGGGGGCTGGAAGGAAGGCGGCTGCAGCCATTGACAGGTATATCAAAGGGTTGTGATGTGATGCAACGTTCATTCCCTTTCTTGCATCTTCCGGCTGTCTAGCCAAAATGATTGATTATGAAATCTTTTATCACAAGTATCTGTAAATGCCTGCTTACTCTTCTCGGATTTTCAGCTGTAGGCTGTACGCGGGTGGAGTATGGCACTCCGTATGCGGACTTTGAAGTCAAGGGGAAGGTGGTGGACGCCGACCTTTCACAGCCGGTGCAGGGCCTGAAGGTCTCTGCTGTGGAGCAGGGCGGCAGCCTGGAACCGGTCGCGACGGGGACTACTGATGCCGAGGGCCG
>JADIMB010000031.1 GCA_017694995.1 Candidatus Cryptobacteroides faecavium
ATGCCGAGGCGTGAACCGTATATGTGGCCGACAGGCCAAATATCGCAGAAGCCGAGAGCAGAGCAAATTTTATTTGCTATGCCGAGGCGCAACCGTATATGTGGCCGCCGGGCCCAATATAATCATTTATCATGCCTGAAGTAGAAAATGAACAAAAAAATTGTCCTTACCATATATGCCCTGTGCCTGATTCCGCTGACAGCCTGCGCTGCACAGATTTCAAGTGACACCACAGCCCACAACCTCGTGTGGGAAAGCAAGCTTTCCAGGCATGTGGAATTCCTTTCCGGCAGCCTGTGCGGAGGAAGGGCGACAGGGACATCAGGCAGCAACGAAGCGGCGTTCTGGATTATAAGGAACTTCAGGAAGTACGGGCTTCTTGAATTCGGCGGCAGCTATGCCAAGCACATTTACCCGGGCGGAGGAGAGATCGGGCACAACATAATAGGGATGCTGCCCGGCTCGCTGAAAAAACCGGTGGACTCATATATTATAGTCGGCGCACATTTCGACCATCTGGGTACGATAGGAGGCAACCTCTATCCAGGGGCGGACAGCAACGCCTCCGGGACAGCCGCGATGATGTCGCTGGCGGAAATGTTCTCCACCATGAAGACCGTCGGGAAAGTCTACGGCGAGAACATAATCTTCGTAGCGTTCGACGGGCAGTGCATGAACCTTTCCGGATCATACTCGCTCTGGAGGATGATCGAGGCCGGAGACCTTACAGACCCTCTCAGCGGGAAGCCTGTCACCCCCGACAAGATATCTCTGATGGTCAACATCGACCAGATAGGCAGCTCTCTCTCCCCTCTTGACTCGGGACGCGAGGACTTCATGATTATGCTCGGGAACGAGAAGCTCGGCAAAGAGGACCAGAGCAAGATAGGATACTGCAATCTGCAGTACGGGACAGGACTTGAACTCTCCCATACATATTACGGCAGCAAAGACTTCACCAGGGTCTTCTACACGCTCTCCGACCAGAGGGTGTTCATCGAGAACGGGATACCCTCCGTACTCTTCACTTCAGGAATCACGATGAACAACAACAAAACATACGACACCGCAGATACTCTGAATTTCAAAGTACTGCGACGCCGCATAATCCTTATCTTCCACTGGCTGGAAAAAATGATGCAGGACCCGGACTGAGCTCAGTCCGACAGCTCCCGGTATATCTCCAGATATCTCCGTGCCGTCCTTTCCCAGGAAAAGCTCCTGGCATGCTCCACCATGCGGTCTGTATCCATTCCCCCGCTTCTGAAGCGCTCCATACCGGCTGCAAACTCCTCCCGCATCTTGTCTGGAGTGAATTCGTGGTCAAAATATATGGCACAGTCACCGGCTATTTCAGGAAGCGAGGTCCTGTCCGAAAGGAATATCGGCTTCCTGTAATACATGGCCTCTATCACCGGCAGTCCGAAACCTTCGGCTACAGAAGGAAACAGAAAGGCACTGCAATGCCGTATATACCAATACTTCACCGGCTCAGGCACAGGCCCTATTATCGAGACCCTGTCTTCCACGCCCCATCTGCGTGCCTCGTCCATTATGTCATGTTCATATCTGGAGCGGTTCCCGGCGATTATGAGCCTGTAGGAGTTGTCCCTGAGCAATGCCGGAAGGACATGGAAGTTCTTCTTGGGCACCACTGTGCCGACAGAAAACAGGAACTCCCCGTCAGGTTTCACCACTGGAGGCTGCTCATCGCCCTCGAACTTGTTCAGGCCGTTATAGATGACCTCGACATATTTGCCGCGCATGTTGACATTCTTGACAAGGTCGCGCTTTGTGCTTTCCGAAACAGCCACTACACTGTCCGCCCGGTCCACACGGCACTGTATCTCGTCCACATAACGTCCGTGGGAATAAGAAGGCCTGCTGTAAAGGAAATCCAGGTCATGCACCGTGAGCACCACCCGCACATTACGCGGCGGGAGATAATGCGTGTACTGGTATGACGCATGCCACACCTTGATTTCCGGGGGACAGGGCAGATAGAACCTGTTCCAGAAATGTTCTTTGTAATACGACACACCGGCCCCCCAATGTCCGACGAAATGCTCCGGGACAAAAAGCCCCAGACTCTCTCGGTTCCTTCCGGCCTGCCTCACCAGGCTGTCTGCAAGGCTTTCACAGAACACACTGTAGCCAGTGTGTGGATATTTCATTCTTTCACAGTCAAATACGAACATATTTACTTACTTTTCCCGCATGAGAGAGCTTTCCACACGACAGCACTCAAGGCCGCTCCCACAAACGGGGCGACAATGAACAGCCACAGCTGTTTGAGAGCTACGCCGCCATCAAACAGTGCAGGGCCAATGCTCCTTGCGGGATTCACAGAAGTACCTGTGATAGGGATGCACACAATGTGGACAAGCACCAGGGTGAGCCCGATTGCCAGGCCGGCGAATTTCCCTGCCCCCTTCTCGGGATCTGTCGTACCGAGCACGACCAGGACGAATATGAATGTGAACACGGCTTCAGCGATGAAGGCCTGCAGCGCCATCCCGTCCTTGAAACTGTTTGACCCTGTGGATGTAGGCCCGTCATGTGCCCCGGTAGAGACAAGGGCGAAAAGTACCGCAGAGCCGATGACTGCCCCGATGACCTGGAAAAGCATGTACATCCCGGCATCCTTCCCGCTCATCCTGCCGCTGAGATACACCCCGAGGGTAATGGCTGGATTGATATGGCATCCGGAAATGCCTCCGATAGTATATGCCATGGCCACAACAGCAAGCCCGAATGCAAGCGCAACGCCCAAAGTGCCTGTCCCGGCCCCGACTGTCCCTGCCACACTTCCTGAAAAGACTGCGCTCCCGCAGCCCATGAGCACCAGGACCATTGTCCCGGTCATCTCAGCCAAATACTTTTTCATAACTTTAAAATTTAAGAACGAATCTCCTCAAATTTAAGTCTTTTTATGATAGGTTATCCGTCCGGAGCCGATTAAATTGGGCAAATTGCATACAGTTCACGGAATGGCGATGGCACAGCGGGAAAGCCTGGAGGCGTTTTCCGGACTTATGACACCGGCCCGCTCCAGGGCCTGGACACTCCACGATGAGACGGGGTTGTTTTCACGGAACACAACCACACCGTGAGCCGCCCTTGGTCCTATATACGGGTGATTCCGCAGCGAATCCTCCGGAAGCGTCCACAGGGGATAAGGCCGCACAGACGAGGAGTCGACTGTCACAAGGTCAGAAAGCGCGTCGAACTTCTGCCTGTCGAACTTCCATATATCCATAAGCTGCTCCTTATATGAGTAGCATCCGCCCAGCTTCTTTCTGTATTCCAGCATTCTGGAGGCAAAATATCCTCCTATTCCAGGCAGGGCGTCAAATGCGGCAGAATCCGCAAGGTTCAAGTCCAGCAGAGGAATGTCTATATAAGGCTCCAGTCTCCTGTAGACTGAATCTGCCACGACATAAGATCTGGCAAAGTCAGACTTGCGGCGGAACTTTCCGCCCTTGAGCCTGTAATTGACTATGGACCTGGCCTGTCTCTCGGAAAAGCCCAGACGTTCGAGGTCATCCTGGGAAACAGTGTTGGGATTGAAGCGGAAATTCTCCACCTTACGCTCCGCATGGGCCTTGTAAATGGCCTTAGCGGCAGGACTATGCTCCGATGCCTTCTTCACAGACACGCGGGCTGGTTCAGACCTTTCTGCACCGGTGGGTCCATCATCCCGTCCAGCCCCTGTGTCTGTCCCCAGCACCCTCTCGGCCAGGGCCCTGTCCACCACATAAACTGTATCCGGACGGTCCCGCTTGTCGACAATGGACGAAACTGCAGCCTTATGGATGAACAAGGCTGTCTGGAATCCGATAATCAAGAACACCAGGGCCACTGCCCCTGTCGTGACTGACGCGGAATAGCCTTTCTTGCCTGACTTCTCTCCGCTCTCTTTCTTTCCCCTCATCTTTCTTCACTTTAAAAAAACCATTAAAGGCTTCTGCCAATATCAACACCACTCACACACATTCATTCCCCGCGCTGCCGGGCATACTTCAGGCGGAGCGTCCAATCAGTCCTCCCCCTCACTGTACCTGTCCCCTTTCTGTTTCCTGGCAGGAGCGGCCCCCTCCACCACTATCACAATCTCCCCTTTCGGCTCATGGGCGGCATACCATGCAGCCACTTCAGAAAGAGTACCGCGCCTGTGCTCCTCATGCACCTTGGATATCTCCCTGGATACGGAGCATCCGCGAGCCGGGCCGAACACTTCGGCAAACTGCTCGAGCGTCCTGACCAGACGGTAAGGCGACTCGTAAAAAACCATGGTCCTCGTCTCTCCGGAAAGTTCCTGCAGCCTGGTGCTGCGGCCTTTCTTCACAGGCAGGAAGCCTTCAAAGCAGAACCTGTCACACGGATACCCGGAACTGACAAGCGCAGGAACGAAAGCGGTCGCCCCAGGAAGTGTCTGGACATCAATCCCTTCCTGAACACATGTCCTCACCAGCAGAAAGCCGGGATCGGATATGCCCGGAGTACCGGCATCGCTTATCAGCGCCACATTCAGCCCGCTGAGGATGCGGTCCTTGATGACAGATACAGTCTTGTGCTCGTTGAACTTGTGATGCGACTCCAGCCTGCCGTGTATGTCATAGTGCTTCAGCAGCACAGAACTTGTCCTTGTGTCCTCAGCCAGTATCAGGTCGGCATTCTTCAGGACAGTCACCGCCCTGAAAGTCATGTCCTCGAGATTCCCGACAGGGGTCGGGACAATATAAAGCTTCCCCGCAGCCGCTTCCTGCCTTTGCCTGTCTGTCATTTCAGTTTCCTCCTCAGCTCCATCATGAACCTGTACACCAGGTCCGAATCCATATCCCATTCCGGGAACTCACGTGAAAGATATTCCACAGCCTGATCCAATGTATCCATCCGGTCAAGGATACCGACCGTTTCCATAAAAAGCTCCGGATCCTCCCTGAAAAGGGAATTGGTGAACAGTGCCCTGTCGTTCAGAGACAGCGCATTCCATATGTCATCCAAAGGAGCCCCAGGCATATCCGTCCGCCATGCCTCTTTCCTGGCATATACATCCTTGATGGCAGACATCCGGAGGGTATCATGCACAGCGTCAGCCACTGTTTCAGCCGCAGCGTCCGTTCCGGCAGCATATCCGGTACATGGTTCTGGACAATTTTCATCAAAGGCTTCTTCCGCGCAGGTTTCCTCAGCGGGCTCTGCAGCAGACGCGGTACATGGTTCAGCCGAAGATACGGCCTCCGGCACAATCTGTACGACGGCAGATTCTTCCTGAGCATTGTCGCCGGCAGAAGGTTCTTCCGGAGAAATATCACCGGCGGCAGGCTCTTCAGGGGCGATGCCTCTGACAGCGGTCTCCAATGCGGAAAGCTCCTCTTTCATGGCTTCCAGCCTGGCCTCCATGTCCAGCATACGGAGCCGGATGGACGAAATACGACCTTCCATATCCGCCTTTATATCCTGATATGCATTTTCCATAATATTCCTTATCTTTGCGCGGGGAATCGCAAAATTAAGGAAATGTTTTTAGAAAACGCAAAAAAAGGTTGGATTGAGGTCATCTGCGGCTCGATGTTCTCCGGCAAGACCGAAGAACTTATACGCAGGCTCAAACGGGCACAGTTCGCAAACCAGAAAGTGGAGATATACAAGCCGGCCATCGATGTCAGATACTCCGAGGATGAAGTCGTATCACATGACTCGCACAGCATCCCTTCTACACCGATAGACTCTCCGGCAAGCATCCTGCTGCTATCCGGAGACGCCGATGTCATCGGCATAGACGAGGCGCAGTTCTTTGACGAGACCATAGTGGAGGTGGCGCAGACTCTGGCAGACAGGGGGATACGTGTCATCATCGCCGGGCTTGACATGGACTATTCAGGAAAGCCGTTCGGGCCAATGCCGGCCCTGATGGCTGTAGCGGAAGATGTGCAGAAAGTCCACGCAATATGCGTGAAATGCGGAAGCATAGCCAACCATTCCCACAGGCTGTCCCAGAATGATGACCTGGTGGTCCTGGGAGAAAAAGACACTTACGAGCCGCTGTGCAGGCATTGTTTCAACGAAGCGGCAAGGCAGCAGGACCACGGCAAAGACAGAGTCTGAGGACTTCGGCACAGGCCATTTCTACTTTCTAGGATGATGCTCCAGGACTGTATGGCGCCATTTGCCCGCATCTATATGTGTATATATCTCTGTAGTGAGCACACTCTCATGACCGAGCATCTCCTGGACAGCCCGCAGGTCAGCCCCGTTCTCGATGAGATGAGTGGCAAAAGAATGCCTGAATGTGTGCGGTGATATCTCCTTGTGTATACCGGCGGCCATAGCCTGGCGCTTCACCATGTTGAACACAGATACACGGCTCAGCCTGCGGCCCGACCTGTTCAGGAACAGGATGTCCTCGGAAGCCTTGTCATACGGCTCCGGTCTCATACCCAGATACTTCAGCACATACTCAAGGGCGATGTCATCCACAGGGACAAGCCTCTGCTTGTTTCCCTTCCCCACAACGCTTACAAACTTCTCCTTGAAAAAAATATCTGAAATCTTCAATGACGTGACCTCGGACACGCGCAGTCCGCACCCGTACAGCAC
>JADIMB010000032.1 GCA_017694995.1 Candidatus Cryptobacteroides faecavium
CTGTTTTGGGATTGGGTGACATATTTTTCCGGATTGCTGAAAAAGGCAGCTGAGGCTGTCTGGCCGAAAGGGTCCGGAAAAATCATACCGGAAAGATTCCGGGTAACCCGAAACAGTCTCCAAGGCCGGTAATCAGATTAAAATGGAGAATTTTGAAGTATTTTTTGTCCTGACAACACTCCTTGTGATGCTTGCTGTCCTGGTCGCAGACCTGATGCGGCCGGGACTTGTCATGTTCGCGGTATGCGTCCTGTTCATGTGCACAGGGATATTGTCCCCGGAAGAGCTTGTGGCGGGCTTCAGCAACAAAGGGATGATCACCGTGGCGCTGCTTTTCCTCGTGAGTGAAGGCATCCGCAGAAGCGACGCCCTGGGACATATGATAAGCCATATCCTTCCTGTCAGGAAAGGAAGGAAACCTACAGTACGAAAAGGCTATTCCAAGCTCATGCCTACTATCGCCGGAATATCGGCATTCCTGAACAACACTCCTATCGTGGTGATTTTCATACCTATCGTCAAGGAATGGGCAGCGAAGGCAGGACTCCCGGTGAAAAAATTCCTCATCCCCATATCATATGCAGCCATCCTGGGCGGCATGTGCACCCTGATCGGCACATCTACCAATCTGGTGGTCCACGGGATGATGCTTGAGGCAGGATATGAAGGGTTCTCGATCTTCGAGATAGGCAAGGTAGGCGGGTTCATAGCCATAGCCGGCATACTGTATATCATCCTGGCCGGGAACAGGCTCCTTCCGTCCGACAAGACCCCGGAAGAAACAGCGGCAGAAAACATCAGCAAAGGGACGAGGCAGATCGAGGCCGTCGTGGGCCCAAGGTTCAAAGGGATCAACAGGGCATACGGCGAGCTTGATTTCGGGAAACGTTACGGCGCAAGGCTGACAGACGTGAGGAGGAACGGGAAGTCCATGCTGGACGCACCGGAAGACCTGATATATAAAGAAGGGGACACACTGGTCCTGGAAGCCGACGAGACCTTTTTCACCAACTGGGGAGACTCCAGCGAATTCCTCATGCTGAGCAACGGCAGGCCGCACAAGCTCCCTTGCCCGAAATGGAAGAAATGGGTATCTGTCAGTCTCCTTGCAATAATGATCGCCGGCGCCACATTCGGACAGATGCCGCGGATAAAGGCGCTCGCGCCGGGCATAAACATGGACATGTTCTTCTGGGTCTGCATAGTCACCGTCATAATGGCCGTACTGAACCTTTTTCCGGCCAGACGGTACACCAAGTTCATATCATGGGACATTCTGGTGACAATAGCAAGCGCGCTGGCCATCAGCAAGGCCATGACCAACTCCGGGCTTGCTGACATGATAGCCTCGAAACTTACATCCACTATCTCGGGAGACGCCTCACCCATGATCGTGCTGGCATCCCTGTATATCGTGACAAACATAATCACAGAGCTCATAACAAACAATGCCGCAGCCGCTTTCGCCTTCCCGATAGCACTTTCCGCAGCATCGCAGCTCGGAGTCGACCCCATGCCGTTCTTCGTGGCGATATGCATAGCGGCATCGGCAAGTTTCTCTTCCCCTATAGGCTACCAGACCAACATGATAGCCCAGGGAATCGGCAACTACAAGTTCAGGGATTTCACGCGTTTCGGCTTCCCTCTTAATCTGATAGCTTTTGCACTTTCAATGATACTTATACCTGTATTCTGGAAATTCTGACAGTCATGGAAAACAATATCTATCCCATATTCTCAAAAATGCAGACCCGTGAAGAAAAAGAAAGACTTCTCGGGCAGCGAGGCATAACACTTTGGTTCACAGGCCTCTCTGGATCAGGAAAAAGTACCGTGGCCATAGCCCTGGAAAAGAAACTGTCTTCGGAAGGAATCCTGTGCAGGATAATCGACGGGGACAATGTACGCTGCGGGCTCAACGCAGGGCTCGGTTTCTCTCCGCAGGACAGGAAAGAGAACATCAGAAGGATAGCTGAAGTATGCAAGCTGTTCACACAGACAGGGATAGTCACACTTGCCACATTCATCAGCCCGACCAGGGAGATAAGGGGGAATGGCCAGAGATATCATCGGAGAGGAAGATTTCATGGAAGTTTTCATAGCCACACCTCTGGAAGAATGTGAGAAAAGGGACGTCAAAGGGCTTTATGCCAGGGCCAGGAAAGGTGAAATAAAGGAATTCACCGGGATTTCCTCTCCGTTTGAAGAGCCGGAAGACCCGGATGTAAGGATAGACACATCCTGCCTGAGCCTGGAAGAGAGCGTAAGGCAGATTGCCGCTGCGGTCATGCCCCGCATAAGGACAGGAGCGGAAGGAAAACGATAAAATCAAAAAATGAATCACATATGGAAGAAAATTACAAATTGAGCCATCTGAAAGCTCTGGAAGCAGAGTCTATCCATATAATCCGGGAAGTGGCGGCCGAATTCCGCAACCCCGTGATGCTGTATTCAATAGGGAAAGACTCCTCGGTAATGGCCAGACTGGCCGAAAAGGCATTCTATCCGGGAAAGCCCCCTTTCCCGCTCATGCACATAGACACAAAGTGGAAGTTCAAGGAAATGATACAGTTCCGCGACACTTACGCGAAAGAGCACGGATGGGACCTCATAGTGGAATACAACAAGAAAGCCTATGAGGCAGGAGTAGGCCCGTTCACTCACGGCAGCAAGGTGCATACTGACCTGATGAAGACCCAGGCCCTGCTGGATGCGCTGAAGAAATACAAGTTCGACGCAGCATTCGGAGGAGCGAGGAGAGACGAGGAGAAAAGCCGCGCCAAAGAAAGGATATTCTCTTTCAGAGACGAGTTCCAGCACTGGGACCCGAAGAACCAGAGACCGGAGCTTTGGGACATCTACAACACCCGCATACGCGAAGGGGAAAGCATCCGCGTGTTCCCTCTGAGCAACTGGACAGAGCTGGACATCTGGCAGTATATAAGGCATGAGAACATACCTATCGTCCCGCTGTACTTCGCCAAGGAGCGCCCTTGTGTGGAAATAGACGGCAACCTTATCATGGCTGACGACGACCGTCTTCCGGAAAAATACAAGGACAGGATACAGATGCGCAGGATCCGGTTCAGGACCCTCGGCTGCTGGCCTCTGACCGGAGCTGTCGAGAGCGACGCCGACACCATCGAGAAGATAGTGGAGGAGATGATGGTCACTACAAAGAGCGAAAGGACCACAAGGGTGATCGACTTCGACCAGGAAAGCAGCATGGAGCAGAAAAAAAGGGAAGGATATTTCTGATAAAACGCCGATAACGTTTTATCAGAAATATCCGGTCCACCCCCTCCGCTCCGCGGAGCCCCCAGGGGGCGTCACCCTCCACCGCCTCCCTCTCCGGGAGGCCCTGTCACAGGCCAAAGGCCTGTTCCGATGGAAAAGACGATGTTTTAAAAATATCCATTTACATTTGATTTACAATGGAAACAAAGAAACTCAGCATAGAAGAATACCTGGAGCAGGACGAAAAGAAGGATCTGCTCCGCCTGCTTACTGCAGGATCAGTGGATGACGGGAAATCCACACTGATAGGCAGACTGCTGTATGACAGCAAGCGGATTTACGACGACCAGCTCCAGTCCCTGGAAAGGGACAGCAAGAGGATGGGGAAGGCGGGAGACCACATTGACTACGCCCTTCTGCTGGACGGGCTCAAGGCGGAAAGGGAACAGGGCATCACGATAGATGTGGCATACAGGTACTTCTCCACCAACAAGAGGAAATTCATCATCGCCGACACCCCGGGCCACGAGCAGTACACGAGGAACATGATTACAGGAGGCTCCACAGCGAACCTGGCGATAATCCTGGTGGATGCACGCAACGGCATCCTCACCCAGACACACCGCCACACCTTCCTGGTATCCCTTCTCGGAATAAGACATATTGTACTGGCAGTTAACAAGATGGACCTGGTGGACTTCTCCAGGGAACGGTATGAAGAGATCACATCGGAATACATGAAGTTCGCGAAAGGCCTCGGAATCCCGGACATACAGAGTATCCCGCTGTCTGCCCTGGACGGGGACAACGTCGTGGAGAAAAGCGGCAGGATGCCATGGTACGACGGGCCTGCGCTCATGGACTACCTCGAAAACATCAGGATCGACAAGGACATAAACATGGAGGATTTCAGGTATCCGGTGCAGTATGTCCTGCGTCCGGACTTGAATTTCAGAGGCTTCAGCGGGAAAATCGCATCCGGTGTCATCCGCAGGGGAGACACAGTGACAGCACTGCCGTCAGGGAAGACATCAAAGGTCAAGAGAATCGTGACATACGACGGGGACCTCGAATACGCGTTCGCGCCGCAGTGCATAACCGTCACTCTCGAGGATGAGATAGACCTCTCCAGGGGAGAGATGCTCGTAAAGCCCGGGGACAAGCCGTATTCCGGGCACCATTTCAAGGCCATGGTCGTATGGATGGACGAGACCAGGATGGACAGGAACAAGGCGTTCTTCCTTAAGCAGACCACAAGCACCACAAGGGCGCATATCGGGAAGATAGACTACAGGGTGGACGTGAACACATTGGAGCATCTTCCTTCCGACGCTCTGGCCCTCAACGAGATAGGCCTGGTGCACATATCCACTTCCAGTGTACTCATGTATGACAGCTACCAGAAGAACCGCGCCACCGGCTCCTTCATAATCATAGACCCTGTCACCAACTTCACATCCGGGGTGGGAATGATAATAGGCCCCGACGAGGAGCAGGAGGAAACCGACGGAGGGACAATAGTAATAGACCTCGAGTCACTCGGGATAGGCCTGGAGCATTACAGCGCCGTAGAAAAGGCGTGCGCGTTCCTCAGGGGCAAAGGTATAGATGTAGAATGTAAAAGACAGTGACATGGGCATACTCAAATTCGAGACTCTGCCGGTGAACACGCTGGTAGGCGCAGACAGGAAAACATTCGATGCCATCTGCAAAGATGTCACGGTGGACAAGAAATACATGGGCAAATTCCGCACTACCAAGTGCATACAGCACATACTCGACCCGTTCTACAAGATCAACGAAAGATGCTGGGAAAAGCTGCCCGAAGTCAAGATGGAAGCCCCGGTATTCATACTGGGACACTGGAGAAGCGGCACTACATATGTGCACAACGTCATCTCCGGAGACCCGAGATACGGCTACTGCACCACCTACCAGACAGTATTCCCGCACCTCATGTTGTGGGGAGAAGGCTTCTTCAAGGCCTGCACAAAATTTTTCATGCCTGCCCGCAGACCGACTGACTCTATGGAACTCGGCCCGGACCTCCCTCAGGAAGAAGAGTTCGCCCTTGTGAACATGATGCCGTATTCGTTCTACAACTTCTGGATCTTCCCGCAGAAGACAGCTCTGTACAGGGAAAAATATCTGCTTTTCAACGGGATATCCGACCAGGAAAGAAAGGCGTTCATGGAAAGTCTTGACAAACTCATCAGACTCTCGCTGTACAGACAGCACAAAAGTGTCTTCCTGAGCAAGAACCCTCCACACACAGGACGCATCAGCACCCTGCTGGAAATGTACCCGGACGCCAAGTTCATATATCTCATAAGGAACCCCTACACTGTATTCGAGTCCACACGGAACTATTTCGGGAACATAATCAAGTCCCTGCAGCTGCAGGAAATCTCCGGCGCTTCCCTGGAGGAAGACATCCTCGTAACATACAGGGAACTGTTTGAGAAATACGAGTCGGAGAAAGGCCTCATACCGGAAGGCAATCTGGTGGAAGTGCGATTCGAAGACTTCGAGAAAGACCCGATGGGGACAGTGCAGGAAATGTACAGAAGGCTCTCTATCGGAGGGTTTGAAGAAGCAAGAAGCAGCATGGAGAAATATGTGAAAGGACACAAGGGTTTCAAAAAAAACAAATACAGTTACTCCGACAGGACTGTCCGTCTGGTGGAAGACAACTGGTCCGGAGCACTGGAGCGATGGGGATACAGGCTATGAGACACGGTTACATGACGGCAGCCGCCGTCTTCCTGTGCCTCACACTGTCCATTGCCCTGGAACCGTCCTCATACGCCAAACGGAAAAAACGTGTCAGGGACCCGGATAAGGTGTGGGTCTCCGTTCTCGGCGGGCCGTCCTATACTCCTGAAGCATCACTGGGAGTCGGAGGGGCAATGCTCATGTCCTTCAAGATGGACAAGAAAGACACTGTATCACAGAGATCCTTCCTTCCGGTAGGCTTCAATCTGTCATTGAACGGGACCGTGGTGGTGGCAGGTGCAGGGACATTCTTCTTCAACAGGGACAAATACCGCCTGTACATGAACTACTCTTTCAGGAACGAGCCCGCGAACTACTACGGGACAGACATGTCTGTCATAGAGAATACACCCAGGGGCAGCAGCACGACAGGCTTCCACAAGATGATGCTGCAGTTCAACCCGAGGTTTGTCTGGCAGGCAAGGCCGGGCCTCTTCGCCGGGGCGCTGGTGGATGTCAACTACACGAAGTCCACAGACCTGAACCCTGTGATGCTGGCCGACCCGTACATCTCGAAATTCAGGACATCATATCTGAATACAGGGCTCGGAGCCATGCTGCAGTACGACACAAGGGATGATGTGGCCACACCCTCGCGCGGATTCCTGGTCAGCGGAACCGGCAAGTTCTACAGCCGTGCGTTCGGCGGCGCGTACAACTACCAGATACTCGAGCTGGAGTACAGGCATTTCCTCCCGCTTTTCCACAGGAGAAGTGTCCTGGGCTGGACTGCGAAGACACAGATAGGATTCAACGACATCCCGTTCACAGAGCTTCCGATGTTCGGCTCCCCGTTTGACCTGAGAGGCTACTACTGGGGAAAATACCGCGACAAGTCGATGATGTACGGCATAGCGGAGTACAGGCACATGTTCGGGTCCAACGAGGCATACGAAAGAGGGACTTTCTGGTCCAAGCTCGGATTCGTGGTATGGGGTGGCATCGGCACCATAGGGGACACCCCGCTCGACTGGAAAAAATGGAAACTCAACTACGGGGTGGGCATCCGTATCCAGATACAGAAGAACAAGAATTTCAGGATGGACTTCGGCAAAGAGCCCGGTGTCAAGGGCATACTCTTCTACATGAACATGACCGAGGCATTTTAGCATTCCTATTTCTTACGGATGATGTTCAGGCCGTCGCGCAGGGGGAGGATGACAGAGTCGACGCGGGGGTCGGAGGCGACCATGTCGTTGAAGCGCGATATTCCAAGTGTCTGCCTGTCCTGCGGCATCGGGTCCTCGAATACCTTGCCGTCCCACAGGACATTGTCCGCCAGGATGAAACCGCCTGGGCGTACCATGCCGAAGACAAGTTCATAATATTCGCAGTACTCCCTCTTGTTGGCATCGATGTACACCATGTCATAAAGGTCGCCGGCTCCGTGCATATCCCGGCTCAGACGCTTGAGGGTCTCCACGGCATCCCCGATATGGAGGGTTATCTTCCCTGAAAGTCCGGCCCTTGAAAAACCTTCAAGCACAAGGTCCTCAAGCTCGTCGTTTACCTCAAGGGTGTCCAGATGTCCGTCCTCCGGCAGCCCCATGGCCAGACATACCGCGGAATAGCCAGTGAAAGTGCCGAGTTCAAGCACCTTCCTTGCACCCAGCATCTGTACAAGCATGGTCAAGAACCGGCCCTGCACCGCACCGGACAGCATCCTGGCATGGTTCGTACGGATATTGGTCTGCTTCTCTATCCACTCCAGGGCCGCACCGCGCGGCGTGGAATGTTCCCTTATGTATTTTTCCTCAGGGGTCATACCGTCCATTCAATACACATAACTGCGCACGTCATCCGCAGTTATGGAATCCCCGGAAAGGATGAGCAGCCGCTCCACCACATTGCGCAATTCCCGGATATTCCCCGTCCAGCTCTTGTCCACAAGCATCTGCATGGCCTCCGGCGTAATCTCCCTGCGCGCAAGGCCTGTCTCAGATGTTATCTGCCCGATGAAATGGTTCACCAGGAGAGGTATGTCGGACTTGCGCTCGTCCAGAGAAGGGACTTTTATCACGATCACGCTGATCCTGTGGTAAAGGTCCTCCCTGAAATTGCCTTTGGCTATCTCCTCCTTCAGGTTCTTGTTTGTGGCGGCCAGGACACGGACATCCACCTGGATATCCTTGTCGCTTCCCACCCGGGAGAGCTTCTTCTCCTGGAGGACGCGCAGGACCTTCGCCTGGGCGGCAAGGCTCATGTCGCCTATCTCATCAAGGAAAAGCGTCCCGCCGTCGGCCTGCTCGAACTTCCCCTTATGCTGCTTGATGGCTGAAGTGAAGGCCCCCTTCTCATGGCCGAAAAGCTCGCTCTCTATCAGTTCCGACGGGATGGCCGCGCAGTTCACCTCGATATACGGCATCGCACTGCGGTGGCTCTTCTGGTGAAGGCTCCTGGCCACAAGTTCCTTCCCCGAGCCGTTGGCCCCGGTGATAAGGACCCTGGCATCTGTAGGGGCCACCTTCTCAATCATATCCTTGACCTTCATGATAGGTTCCGACTCCCCGATCATCTCCTGGCCGTAGACCTTCTTCTTGAGGATCCTTGTCTCCTTGACCAGGGATGCCTTTTCAGTGGCATTCTTTATGGTGATGAGTATCCTGTTGAGGTCAAGCGGCTTCTGGATGAAGTCAAATGCACCTTTCTTGATACATTCGACAGCCGTATCTATGTCCCCGTGCCCGGAAATCATTATGACAGCCGAGTCCACACCTTCTTCATTGAGGCGGTCAAGTACTTCAAGCCCGTCCATATTCGGCATCTTGATGTCACAGAATATCGCGCTGTATTTCTCCTTCTCGGCCATGGCACAGCCTGCCGCACCGTCTTCAGCCACATCCACCTCATAGCCCTCGTCCATGAGTATCTCCTTCAGGGAATTGCGTATAGAACGCTCGTCATCTATCACTAGTAGTCTCATACCTGTCACATTATCAGTCTGCAAATATCGGATATTTTACAATCCATTGTATGTTTTTTATATGCTCTTTAACTTTTTTTTATGTAATTTTGTCTTCAAAAACGTGTACTGATGCATATACCTGACATCATCATAGCGATAGACGGGTATTCCTCCACTGGGAAGAGTTCGTTCGCCCGGCTCATCGCTTCCGAATTCTCTTTTCTGTACCTCGATTCCGGAGCAATGTACAGGGGCGTGACCTTATATGCCATAGAAAAAGGACTGATAGCCAGTGACAGTGCCATAGATGTCCCGGCACTGTGCTCCGCCCTGGAGCACCTTGACATACATTTCACCAGGACAGACGGAGGAAGCCTCACATATATCGGGGACAGGTGCGTGGAAAAGGAGATCCGCGGGATGCAGGTCTCGTCAAAGGTCAGCCCGATAGCGGCGGTCCCGTGCGTAAGGGAATACGTAGACGCAAGGCTGCGAGAGCTCGGAAAGCACAAACGCGTGGTCATGGACGGCAGGGACATAGGCACCACGGTATTCCCTGATGCAGAACTGAAGATATTCATGGTGGCTGACCTGGAGATAAGGGCCGGGAGGAGAGCCGCAGAAATGGCGGCAAGAGGAGAGAAGGTGTCCCTGGAGCAGGTCATGGAGAACCTGCAGGAGCGGGACAGGATCGACTCCGGCAGGGAGGCCTCACCGCTGTCAAAGGCTCCTGACGCATTGGTACTTGACAATTCGCGGATGACCCTCCAGGACCAGATGGCATGGATAAAGGGGATTATCCGGGAGAAATTCGGGAGAATGTGTGATTAATTTGTTTCCGAGATGGGACTTACAGTAGAAATTGACAAGGCGTCAGGATTCTGCGCCGGAGTCATCGGGGCCATTACCAAGGCTGAGGATTTCCTGGAAAAGACCAGGAAGGAAGGGAAGCACCGCAAACTGTTCTCCCTGGGAGCCATCGTACACAACGACCTGGAGCTGCAGAGGCTAGAAAGGCAGGGCCTGGTCACGATAGACAAAGAGGACCTGGACGAGATACAGCAAGTGGACGGAGAGACCCTGCTTATCAGGGCCCACGGAGAGCCGCCCCAGACATTCGCATTAGCCGGGTCAAAGGGGTTCAATGTCATAGACTGCACCTGCCCTGTCGTGGTGAAGCTGCAGGAGCGCATCCGCCAGGCGCATGACAGGCTCAACACGGACGGGCGGAACGGGCAGATAATAATCTTCGGGAAAATCGGCCACGCGGAGGTACTGGGACTTGTGGGCCAGGTAGACGGCAACGCCATTGTCATCGAGGACATCAATATGCTGGAGGACAAGATTTCGGACGGCACAATAGACATAACCAGGCCTACCGAGGTCTTTTCCCAGACCACAAAGAGCCCTGCGGAGTATGCACGCATATGCAGCCGCCTGGAAGAACTGATGGCCGGGGCCATGGAACTGTCAGTGGAAAGGTTCAAGGGGACACACCTCCTCACAGTCCACAACACAATCTGCGCACAGGTGGCGTCAAGACATGCGAGGCTTTCGAAATTCGCCCTGGACCATGACATCGTGATATTCGTGGCAGGCAAGGCCAGCTCAAACGGGAAAGTGCTCTGCAGCCTTTGCAAATCCGTGAACATCAGGACCTACTATATAGGCGGGCCAAATGACGTGCGCAAGGAATGGTTCCGCGACGATGACAAAGTAGGAGTATGCGGCGCCACCTCCACCCCGAAATGGCTGCTTGAAGAAGTCGCCGACTATATCAAAAGCCTGTAGGCACATCGCCGGATGAGGGGCAGCATGGACAGCCGGATATACAATTTTTTTGTAAAGTCATGACAGTTTTATAATTTTGCACGCCGCAAATTATTCCATCTTATAGAGTTAATTCAATTTTAGATACTATGGCAACAACAGCTGATTTCAAAAACGGCCTTTACATCAACTACAACGGCAAGCCATGCTCCATCGTATGGTTCCAGCACGTGAAACCGGGGAAAGGCCCTGCTTTCGTCAAGACCAAACTCCGCAACCTCGAGAACGGGCGTATCCTTGACAACACTTTTACTGCAGGCGCGAAAATCGAGACAATAAATGTAGAAAGGAGACCTTACCAGTTCCTCTACAAGGACGAGGACGGGTACAACTTCATGCATGAAGAGACTTTCGAGCAGATACACCTCGATGAGAACCTCGTGGACAATGCGGACCTCATGAAAGAGGGGCAGCATGTGGAGATGATGTTCCTTGCAGACGAAGAAAGGTGCCTCACTTGCGAGCTCCCTACTTATGTGGAACTCGAGGTGACCTATACAGAGCCTGCTGTCAAAGGTGACACTGCATCTACCAGTGCCCTCAAGGAGGCCACTCTGGAGACCGGGGCCAAGATAATGGTGCCTCTTTTCATCAACCAGGGAGAGAAGATCAGAGTCAACACCACAGACCGTTCTTACGGGGAGCGTGTGAAATAGATCCACTGATACATCTTTACAATGGCTGCGCCGGGAATCCCGGCGCAGCCATTGTCTTTTACTGCCTTGTGATCTTCGCGCCCAGGGCATTGAGGCGCAGGTCGATGTCTTCGTAGCCCCGGTCAATCTGCTCTATATTGCCGATGACGCTTGTCCCGCCTGCCGACATGGCTGCGATAAGCAGGGCTATTCCGGCCCTTATGTCCGGAGAGACCATGTTGCCAGGCTTCAGCCGGAAATTGTGGTCATGGCCTATGACCACCGCCCTGTGAGGGTCGCACAGTATGATCTGGGCCCCCATATCTATCAGGCGGTCCACGAAAAACAGCCTGCTCTCGAACATCTTCTGGTGTATCAGGACGCTGCCTCTGCACTGTGTGGCGACAACCAGCATTACGCTCAGGAGGTCAGGCGTCAGGCCCGGCCATGGGGCGTCGGCTATGGTCATGATGGAGCCGTCGAGGAAGGATTCTATCACATAGCTCTCCTGGGCAGGTACAAAAATGTCGTCTCCGCGCTGCTCAAGGTTTATGCCCAGACGGCGGAAGGACTCGGGGATGATGCCCAGGTTGCGGTGCGAGACATCCCTGATGGTGACAGAGCTGCGGTTAAGTGCTGCCATGCCTATGAAGCTGCCCACCTCTATCATATCCGGCAAGACGGTGTGCTCCGCGCCATGGAGATGCCTTACTCCGGTGACAGTGAGGAGATTGGAGCCGATGCCTTCTATCTGTGCACCCATTGACGTCAGCATGCGGCACAGCTGCTGGATATACGGTTCACAGGCCGCATTGTAGATGACTGTCCGGCCTTCAGCCAGGACCGCCGCCATGATGATATTTGCAGTACCTGTCACTGAAGCCTCGTCCAGAAGCATGTAGCAGCCTTTCAGGGAATTCCCGCCGGGAGCCGTGAGCTTGAAAGCCTTCATTTCCTGGCTGTATTCAAGGACGGCACCCAGGTTGACCAGGCCGGTGATATGGGTATCCACCCGGCGGCGTCCTATCTTGTCGCCTCCCGGCTTAGGGAAATATGCCTGCCCGAAACGCGTGAGCAGGGGTCCTATGACCATCACGGAGCCCCTGAGGGACGCGCATTTGCGGACGAAGTCCTCGCTCTCGATATAGGCTGTGTCGATATTGTCGGCCTTGAAAGTGTATTTCCCTTTCTCCAGCCTGGTGACTTTCACGCCCATCCCTTCGAGCATGAGGATGAGGTTCCTGACATCAAGGATTTCAGGGACATTGGAAATGGTCACTTCCTCGTCTGTGAGGAGAACGGCACTGATCACTTCAAGCGCCTCGTTCTTGGCGCCCTGCGGACGGATTGTCCCGCTGAGCTGGTGACCGCCTTCGATTACAAACGAACTCATATTTTCACCGGTATTAAGAAACTGTTTAAATTTTTCTCACAAATTCTTTTATAGACCTATCCATCAATCAGTTCCGCTCAACATTTGCCCGTATCAGACGTGCTCCACTTCGGGGTGGAGCGTGATGCCGAACAGGTTCTGGACGGACATGACGATCTTGTGCTCCAGGGCGACGACTTCATCGGGAGAGGCCTTGCCTGTGACATTCACAAGTACGAGAGGCTGCTTTTCATAGACCCCGACATTGCCTTCCCTGTAGCCTTTCCATCCGCACTGCTCTATCAGCCATGCCGCCGGAATCTTTATGAAGCCAGAGCCCGCATCAAAATGAGGGACCTCATAGTCCGCACCGTATCTGCTCTTTGCGTAGTTCTCTACAATATCGTATGAAGACCTGGGGACGACAGGGTTCTTGAAGAAGCTCCCCGCGTTTCCGGCCACTGCAGGATCCGGCAGCTTGGAGCCCCTTATGCCAAGTATGACATTCCGCACAAGGGACGGACACAATGATACCTCCGGACCTGCCCCGGAAGATGAGAGGGCCTGCTCCACGGCGGAGCGGACATGCCCGTATTCAAGACGCGGCTGCGGCACGGACGAAAGGGCGAACACAACGGAAGTCACGACATACCGCCCTTTGGCCGTATCCTTGAAAATGGAGTCCCGGTAGCCGTAACGGCAGTCCTTTACATGCAGCGGCCGGATTTCTCCAGTCACGACATCGAAGCACCTGACTTCCCTGACCATGTCCTTGACTTCCACTCCGTATGCTCCTATATTCTGGACTGCGGCGGCTCCGGCTTCCCCCGGGATGCCGGAAAGGTTCTCCGGTCCCCAGAGCCCCTCCCCGGCGCACCATGCGCAGAAGTCGTCCCAGAGGACACCTGAACCGGCCTCGACTAGGACGCTTCCAGGTCGACCCGCGGCTCCGGAGGAAGCCTTCAGCCCGGAATCACCCTGTCGTGCATCCACACGGCGGATGAATCTTATGGCGCTGTGGAAGACCGTACCTGGGAAATCGCGGGTGAACAGCAGGTTGCTTCCGCCCCCTATATGCAGGAAAGGCTGCGGAAAGCCGTACCGCTCCATATTCCGGAATATGTCCGAGAGCTCATCCTCAGAGCTGAATTCCACGTAGCATGCACACGACACCTTCATCCCGAAAGTGTTCATCCGCGCAAGATCCTTGTCGTACTCTATCTTCATTGCATTCTACATTCAATTATATGCCTGTCCGCATCATTACCCTATCTCGGCACCGTTCGCGAGGGTCTCCTCAGGTGTGACGAAACGCATCTTCCCGTCTCCCTGGCGGGCCATCAGGATCATTCCCTTGGACTCGATGCCGCGTATCTTCCGCGGAGCGAGGTTGGCAAGGATGCATATCTGTTTCCCGACCATCTGCTCTGGTGTATAGTACTCTGCGATACCTGAGACGATCACACGGGTGTCGATACCGGTGTCGATGGTGAGTTTCAGCAGCTTGTCAGTCTTCGGGACACGCTCCGCCTCCAGGACTGTTGCCGTGCGGATGTCCATTTTCCCGAAATCATCGAAAGTGCACTCCGCCTTCTGCGGCTCCACCTTGTGCGCAGCCTCCTCGGCAGCCGCAGCAGCGGCTGCGGCCTCATTGGCCTTCCTGGTATCCTCCAGCCTCTTGACCTGGGCCTCCACCACGCTGTCCTCTATCTTGCTGAACAGCAGGACCGCCTCGCCGAGCTGATGGCCGGCAGGCAGGATGGACCCGCGGCCGAGGTCGTCCCATGAGAGGATGACAGCCCCGTCAGCGACTGCATCCCTGGCTGTATCACCGCAGGACACGGTATGCAGGGCGGCGGATTCGCCCTGCCTGTAGATATTCTCGCCGCAGGTCCCGGCCTCCCCGGCACGATGGTCATACCCTGCTTCAAGGCCTACATTCAGGATCCTGCGCAGCTTCTGTGCGGAGAACGGCAGGAACGGCTCGAAGACTATCGCCAGGTCAGCGCATATCTGCAGCGAAACATTCAGTATAGAGGCTGTCCTGTCCATGTCGGTCTTGGAGACTTTCCACGGCTCTGTATCGGTAAGGTACTTGTTCCCTACGCGGGCGATGTTCATGGCTTCCTTCAGGGCCTCGCGGAACTTGCAGTTCTCTATATTCTCCTCGACGGCCTTCTTAAGTGCCGGTATCTGGTCCAGTGTCTCCCTGTCGACAGGCTCCGGCTTGAGGTCCGCAGGGACCTTACCTCCGAAATACTTGTGGGTCAGTACTACTGCCCTGTTCACGAAATTCCCGAGGATCGCCACAAGCTCGCTGTTGTTGCGGGCCTGGAAGTCCTTCCAGGTGAAGTCATTGTCCTTTGTCTCCGGGGCATTGGCACAGAGGACATAACGCAGCACGTCCTCCTGTCCCGGGAACTGCTCCAGATACTCGTTGAGCCACACCGCCCAGTTCTTGGATGTGGATATCTTGTTCCCTTCCAGGTTCAGGAACTCGTTTGCCGGGACATTGTCCGGGAGGATGAAGTCCCCGTAGGCCTTCAGCATGGACGGGAAGACGATGCAGTGGAAGACGATATTGTCCTTCCCGATGAAATGCACAAGCCTGGTATCCTCCGATTTCCACCATTTCTCCCAGCTCTGGGGAAGGAGCTCTTTGGTGTTGGATATATATCCGATAGGGGCATCGAACCATACATAGAGCACCTTGCCTTCAGCACCCTCGACAGGCACAGGGACACCCCAGTCAAGGTCACGGCTCACTGCTCTCGGCTGGAGTCCGCCGTCGATCCAGGACTTGCACTGCCCGTAGACATTGGTCCTCCACTCTTTATGCCCTTCGAGGATCCATTCCTTGAGCCACGGCTCGTACTGGTCCAGAGGAAGATACCAGTGCCTGGTCTTCTTCTTGACCGGGGTGCTTCCGCTCAGGGCGGAATGCGGGTTCAGGAGCTCGTCCGGGCTGAGTGTGCTGCCGCACTTCTCGCACTGGTCGCCGTATGCGCCTTCGTTGCCGCATTTCGGGCAGGTCCCGACGATGTAGCGGTCGGCAAGGAAGGTATTTGCCTCTGTATCAAAATACTGCTCGCTCTCCTTCTCAATGAATTTGCCTTCGTCATACAGCCTGCGGAAGAAATCAGAGGCTGTCTGTGCATGGACTTCGGAGGAAGTCCTGGAATATATGTCGAAGTTTATGCCGAGCCCGGTGAAGGACTTCTTTATGATGGAGTGGTATCTGTCGACCACGTCCTGCGGGGTGCATCCCTCCTTCTTGGCCTTGATGGTGATAGGGACCCCGTGCTCGTCAGATCCGCAGATGAACAGGACATCATCCCCCCTCATCCTGAGATACCTGACATAAATGTCAGCCGGGACATACACTCCTGCCAGATGCCCGATGTGCACCGGGCCGTTGGCATACGGCAACGCACATGTCACCAGCGTTCTTTTGTATTCTTTCTTTTCCATATCCTTATATGTTTAAATTTTCAGTCTATCTTCCTAATTTATTGTTCTTCTGCACCTTGATCCTGGTCCACATCCCGATCTCGTTCATGATTCTCTCCTGCTTCCCGGCATCATCCCCGGCCTGGGCAAGCTCGACGGAAAGCGCCTTTATCTTTTTCTCTATCCTCTTGACCTGATATGCCAGAAGGGCTTTCGGCACAAAGATAACCAATTGGGTGCCGATTGATGTCAGGGAATTGCGGTAATTCTCGACAGTGATGATATATTTCTCGACCAGGATGTCCGAAGCCACCTGTGCTGTCTCCTTGTCCGTACTGTTGAGCAGCCTGCGCTGGATCTGCTCCTGGCTGAGCCCCTGGTCATACATCCTGAAGTACTCGTCATAGACATTCCTGTATGCGGTGTTGGCGAAGACAGTATCATCGCACGCCAGAGCAGTGTCTATGAATTCGGCGACGCTCTCTTTCTGTCCGTCGCCGGGATAGAATTCGGAGTCCCTGTCGAAGTCAAGGCTGCTGTCCCCGTGCTCCAGTATGAAGCCTAGAAGCTCTTTCTCGCAAGGTGCCAGATACGGGTCGTCAAGATGCATGGAGGAAGGCGTATCCACGGTCTCCCCGGTCCGCTCCGAAGCATATGCCCCGGCATAATCGGGAACGGGCTCTTCCGTCTCCTGCTGCCCGTCAGCCTCCTGTCCGTGCTCTTTCCTGTATTTCAGCTCCTTCTGCTTCTTGTCCGCAAGCAGCATTTCTGTCCTGGTGCGGTTGATCCTGCCGAAAAGTATCTGGGAATCGATGTTGAACCTTGTGCTGCTGGCTTCCACGTAGACGGAGCGTTTCACGGCATCAGGTATCAGGGCGATGGTGTCCGCTATGTCATTTATGAGCTCGGCCTTCTTCAGCGGGTCGTCCCCGGCCTGCCCCAGAAGGATGTCTGTCTTGAAACTTATGAAATCCTGCTCATGCGCGCTGATGAACCCGCGGACCTCATCCAGGGTGTGCTTGTGCGAATACGAATCAGGGTCGTCCCCGTCGGGAAGCAGGACCACCTTCACGTTCAGCCCCTCTTTGAGCACAAGCCCGATCCCGCGCAGCGCGGCATGGATGCCGGCGGCGTCCCCGTCATAGATTATAGTCACATTGGAGGTGAACTTGCGGATCAGGCGTATCTGCTCGACTGTCAGCGAAGTGCCGCTTGATGCCACTACATTTGTGATACCCAGCTGGTGCATCGAGATCACATCCAGATATCCTTCCACAAGGTAGCACCTGTCCTGGCGGGAAATCTCGGTCCGTGCCTGGTATATCCCGTACAGAGACCTGCTCTTGACATATATCTCAGTCTCGGGGGAGTTCACATATTTGGCTACAGACTTGTCAGTCTTGAGGGTGCGGCCTCCGAACGCTATCACCCTTCCGCTCACGGAGTGGATAGGGAACATCACCCTGTCATAGAACCTGTCCTGCAGACGGCCGTCATCCCGTTTCACGCACAGTCCGGTATCCGTCAGGAAGTCTTCCCTGTATCCCGCAGCCCTTGCGGCATCAGCAAGGGCATGACGGCTCACCGGGGCCCAGCCCAGGCCGAACTTCGCTATCGAGGCGTCCTCCAGTTTCCTTGACTTGAAATACGCATAGCCTATAGTGCGGCCTTCATCTGTCCTGAGCGACTCCTGGAAGAATCCTGCAGCATATTCCGACACAAGGTAAAGGCTCTCGCTCCGCTGCCTCTGCGCAATCTCTTCCGCAGTCTCCTCTTTCTCCACCACCTCGATATTGTATTTGCGGGCCAGGTACTTCAGGGCATCCACATACGAGAGGCTCTCGTGCTCCATCACGAAACCCACCGCCGTACCGGACTTGCCGCATCCGAAGCATTTGTATATCCCCTTGGCAGGAGAGACGTAGAAAGAAGGGGTCTTCTCGTTGTGGAAAGGGCAGCACGCGACAAAATTAGCGCCCCGCCTTTTGAGCGGGACGAAATCGCCCACGACATCCGTTATCTGGGCCGCGTCCAGTATCCTGTCTACCGTTTCCTTGGGAATCATCGGAAAAGCAAAGGATTACTTGTCATCCCCGACCTTCTCGTAGTCTACGTCCTTCACCTCAATCCTGTCCCCGGAATCCTGCCCGCGGTCTGTCCTGCCGCCTGCAGAATAATGTATCTCATATTCCTTCATGGCCTTGCGCATCTTCCATGTCGCCATGAGCTCCGAGACACCGTACACCAGGAGCGCAATGCCGGCCACAAGGGTTATGACGCTCCCAAGCCCGAAAGGATGGAACATGACCATGGCACCTCCGGCGGCGCAAAGCACAGGAAGCAGGAATGTCCATATCCCTACAGGAAGGACCCTGTTGGCACTCATCAGGACCACTATCTGGAAAATACCGAAAAACATTATGAGAAGCCCCAGAAGGAACATCACTATGCTCGCCACTTCAGCGGGGAACATGAAGATGAGGATTCCGAGGATGATGTCCACCAGAGTGTTGGTGATCATGAGGGCCAGCCCCCCGTTCTGCCTGTTGACAATCCCGAACACCAGGGACACCAGGCCCGAGGCTATCAGGAACGCCGCAAGAATTTTCACGATCACCACCAGAGACGATCCGGGGAAAGACACCATTATCACTCCCAGGACAATGGCCACGACCGCCCTGAGCAGTCCCCCGGTCTTGCTTTTGAAGCCGAATGTAATCATATCAGAAAATAATATTTTAACTTGCGAAGTTAACAATTATTCCTCAATTATTGTTACTTTCGCAACCTGTATTCAATCCACAGCCAAATGAAACCAGACATAGAAATCGCCAGAAATGTAAAAATGCGCAGAATAGCTGATGTAGCGGCCGGAATCGGCATCCCGGAAGACAGCATAGAGCAATATGGCAAGTACATGGCCAAAGTCCCTGCCGGCCTTATTGACGAGAGGAGGGTCAGGGAGTGCAAGCTGATCCTGGTGACAGCCATCACCGCGACCAAGACCGGGATAGGAAAGACCACTGCCTCCATAGGACTGGCTCTGGGTCTGGGCAAGATCGGGAAGAAAGCCGCCCTCGCGCTCAGGGAGCCGTCCCTGGGCCCATGCTTCGGGATGAAAGGAGGGGCCGCAGGCGGGGGATATGCCCAGGTGGTGCCGATGGAGAAGATCAACCTGCATTTCACAGGTGATTTCCATGCGGTCACATCCGCCCACAACATGATAGCCGCCCTGCTGGACAACTACCTGTACCAGCACCAGGCGGAAGGCTTCGCCCTGAAGGAAGTGCTGTGGAAAAGGGTCCTGGACGTTAACGACCGTTCCCTCAGGCAGATAGTCACCGGACTCGGACCGCGCACCAACGGGCTTGTCCAGGAATCCGGATTCGACATCACGCCGGCATCGGAAATCATGGCCATACTCTGTCTGGCGGACAGCCTGGACGACCTCAGGCGAAGGGTCGGGAACATACTCCTCGGGTACAGGTTCGACGGCTCGGCCTTCACGGTGAAGGACCTGGGAGTGGAAGGGGCCGTCACAGCCCTTCTGATGGATGCCCTGAACCCGAACCTGGTGCAGACGACAGAGGGCACGGCGGCATTCGTGCACGGGGGGCCTTTCGCCAACATCGCCCACGGATGCAACTCCGTAATGGCCACGAAGATGGCAATGACCTTCGGGGACTACGCCATCACGGAGGCAGGCTTCGGGGCCGACCTCGGGGCGGAGAAGTTCCTGAACATAAAATGCCGCAAGAGCGGCCTCCGGCCTGCGCTCACTCTGCTGGTGGCGTCCCTGCAGGGGCTCAAGATGCACGGGGACGTGCCTCTTGAAAAGATAAAGGAGCCGTCACCTGAGGGCGTACGCAAAGGGTTCGCGAACCTGGACAGGCATATCGAAAACCTGAAGGGTTTCGGACAGAGCGTGATGGTCTGCTTCAACAGGTATGCAAGCGACACTCCAGAGGAGATCGAGCTCGTCAGGAGACACTGCGAAGAGGCCGGTGTCGCATTCGCTGTCAATGACGGGTATGCCCACGGCGGGGACGGGGCAGTGGACCTTGCCCGCAAGGTGGTGGAGACCATAGAGGGACACCCTTCCGGTCCGCTGGAATTCACATACAGCGACGGAGACAGCCTGAAAGAGAAGATAGAGAAAGTCGCCAGGGGCATATACCGGGCCGGGAATGTGGTTTTCAGCAAAACGGCTTTGCGCAAGCTGGAATCGGCCGCGCAGATGGGCATGTCCGGATTCCCCGTATGCATAGCCAAGACCCAGTACTCCTTCTCGCAGGACCCTAAAGCCTACGGTGCGCCGTCCGGGTTCGATTTCGAGATAAACGACATTGTGGTCAATGCGGGAGCGGAGATGGTCGTGGCCATCGCAGGGGACATCATCAGGATGCCGGGTCTGCCTAAGCATCCGCAGGCCCTGGATATAGATGTGGAAAACGGATTCATCAACGGATTGAGCTAATGGGACTTTTCGACAACCACAACCACAGCCAGTTCTCTTTCGACGGGAAGAAGACCACAGTAGAGGATTCCGCGGCAGCCGCATTTGCAAAAGGGCTGGACGGGATATGCTTTACAGACCACTGCGACTTTTACGTCCCGCCGATGAAAGCGCAGTTCGAGCATCTGGTGCCGGAAGTGTTCGACGTAGAGGCCCAGCAGGCCGAAATAGACAGGGTCAATGCCGTCTCCTATGCGGTCCTGCCGGGCAGCAGGCGGTTCAGGATACTAAAAGGCATAGAAATAGGCCTGCAGAAGAACTGCAGGGAACAGATCAGGGAGCATCTCGGGAAGTACAGTTTCGACCAGGTCATAGCGTCTGTCCACTATATCGACGACACCGACCCGTTCTACGGAGGATATTACGAGGGCAAAGACTGGAAGGAAGCCTACGGGCACTATCTCGAGACCATCTATGAAGAGATGACATGGCTCGGGGACTTCGACATCATGGGGCACTACGACTATGTGGCCAGATATGCACCGTACCCGCAGGCAAGCATCTTCTACAGGGATTTCAGCGACATATTCGACGCCATGTTCAAATATCTCGCCCAGGAAGGGAAGGCCCTTGAAATCAATACGAAGACATACAAGGACTACCACGGCAGGACTCCTGAGATGGACATCGCCGTACTCAGGCGCTTCAGGGAGCTTGGAGGCGAGGCTGTCAGCCTGGGGTCAGACTCGCACGACGCGCAGAGGCCCGGGGACAATTTCCTGCACTTCGCGGACGTCGTCCGCAGTGCCGGATTCAGGTATCTTGCCCATTTCGAATCCAGACGTCTCTGCATGACTCCGCTGTCATGCTGACCGGGGAGGCAGGCTGCGGAACGGGCTCAAGGAATGTCAGGATACAAAAAAAGAGGATTGCAGTCCTCTTTTTTTGTATCCTTAAGCGGTCCGCCATTATTCCGCGGTATCGCCCGCTCCGGCGTCTCCTCCCTCATCAGGTGTATCCGTGCCTTTGATATCTTCAGGGACACTGTCCACACGGACATAGACTGACACATCCTGCGGATCATCGACAGCTGTCCACACCATACGGTCACGAGTGAGCTCGGAGACAGTATAGCTGTGGGTCCAGTCGCCCGCGTAATGGTCATAGCGCCCGCTTATGACACCTGTCTCCTCGTCGACAGAATATATGCCGGTCCTGACATACGGGGAGAATGTTTCCAGGTTGTAGTACAATGTGAATTCAGTGTCTCTCCTCACTATGTCCATATAGACATAACTGCCCGCAGGCACAGGCTTGCCGAGCCATTCGCTCAGCTGCCATGTCCCTGAGATGTTGTTAGCCGTCACAGGAAGGTAAGAGACTGTTTCCGGGCCGTCCTCCGTACATGAGCTTAAAGCAACCGATGCCAGCAGAGCGGCAAATACAGACTTCAATATCTTTTTCATTGTTCTTGAATTTTTACTGTTGTTTCACGGGATAGGCAGACAATACTTCTTCCCTGCCGTCCCCTATATTAATTTTCAATGTCCTGTCTCCCGCAGGCGTATCCAGTCCCTGGAGGATGACCGGTATCTCGTCCGGCAGGCTGCCCCCGACTTTCCCGGGGTCGAAACTTATGACAATGTCACCAGTCTCGCCGGGCCCGAGGACATCCGGCTCGCATCTGAACGAAAAACATTCCGGCAGAGCAGAGCTG
>JADIMB010000033.1 GCA_017694995.1 Candidatus Cryptobacteroides faecavium
AACGTGAATTCGATGAATTTAATTCATTAAAATAAACTGCAAGCCGAGAGCAGAGGACGAACTTGTTCGGACTATGCCGAGGCGCAGCGTGATTGTAAACAAAGTTTAAATTACATCGAATTACCTATTAAGGAGCAGACCTGTGGGCATGCGACAGGGCCCCCGGCGAGGGGGCGGATGGGGGTGGCGCCCCTTAACAAGGGGCTGTCACGAAGTGACTGGGGATTAAGATGGGAAGGCCCGACAGGGCCGCACCGGAGCGTCAGCGAGGTTCCCGCATAGGAACCGAAGCAGCGCAGGTGCCGGCGAAGCGAAGCGGAGCCGCATGCCCCGACGGGGCTGTCACCGTCAGGTGACTGGGGGTTAGACCATAGGATTAAACACCAGTTTAATCCTTAACGTCAGTGTGACGGATTCCGGTCATAAATGATAAAATATTGATTTTTAATATAATGCTGTTAAACATAAATTCGTCGAACTGACGTTATGAAAGATTTTGCTGCAATTGACTTCGAGACCGCAAACGAGCAGCGCACGAGCGTGTGCAGCGTGGGGATTGTGGTAGTACGCGGAGGGGAGATTACCGGGAAGTTCTACCGGCTGATAAGGCCGGAACCGGAATATTATTCATACTGGAACACGAGGATACACGGGCTGACGGCAAAGGATACGGAGAACGCACCGTTGTTCCCTGCCGTATGGGCCGAAGCAGAGCCTCTTATCGAAGGGCTTCCGCTAGTGGCGCACAACAGCATGTTTGACGAGGGCTGCCTGAAGGCGGTGTTCAGGATGTACAGGATGGACTATCCTGACTATCAATTCCTCTGTACCTGCAAAGCATCCCGCAGGGTCTTCCGCGGGGAGCTGCCGGACCATAAGCTGCATACAGTCGCGGCGCGGTGCGGCTTCGACCTGAGGCAGCACCACAACGCCCTGGCCGATGCGGAAGCCTGTGCGGCGATAGCAATGAAGATACTGTGACACAGGCAATCCCGGGGAGGGACGCATTGAATTGCCTCAGTATGGACAAGGCTGGTCTGAAAGAAAAGTTGAAGAAACATACAGAATTTTTTGTTTTTTCAAGAAAAATAGATATCTTTGCAGTCCAATTCGAAAGAAGAGGAAAATATTCGGGGTGTGGCGCAGTTGGCTAGCGCATCTGGTTTGGGACCAGAGGGTCCTGTGTTCGAGTCACAGTACCCCGACTTCAAGGAGGAAGCAGTTTTCTGTTTCCTCCTTTTAATTTTAATCCTTATAATTGTCAATCAAACCTATAACAATGAAAGGAAAGGCACTTTCCATATTGCTGTACGTCACTGCCGCTGCCATATCCTGCCAGAATGCACCCGTCACGGAAGAGAACCCGGGTGAGGACGGAAGTCCAATAATCGAATTTTCAGACCCGAAATTCCTGGAAGCGCTTCTGCGGCCATGCATCCCATATCCGGATATGAACGGAGACGGCCGCATCTCGGAAAAGGAAGCGGCCTCGATATTCGCCATCTCATGCAATTCAGGGGATATCGTCGAATACAGGTAAGACATCCATCAGACCATATCCTCGCCCGTACGGACGACACGCACTCGGATGGCCTTGTGGAACGGTATGAACGCCGAAACTATGGCCACCACCAGGGCGGCAACCATCATCGTACCCATTATATCCTTGATGGACAGGAGCATGCCCTGGATCTGCAGCGTACTGTCCAGGGACGAGACAGCCATCTGCTGCGCCTGGTCGAAACCGTGCCCCTGGGAAATGGCGCTCTGCAAGGCCTGGCTGTACCGCCCGGCAGCTATAGGGTCGGCTTCTGTGACAGTCTCGGAAAGCGACTGCACATACTGCTGCTGCAGGCCGTACTGGACGTTGCTGAAAAAGGATATGGCTATAATCGGGGCCAGGACAGAACGGCTGTTGATGAGGAAAAATGTGTTGGAGAGCATCAGCTTGGGCTCCAGGTCCTCCACCACATAAAGGCCGAAGGCTATGAACAGCACCATCATCCCGAAGCCGCGCAGGACCATCGGCATGATGAACATCTCGTACCTGGCCGACGGGGTCACTCCGAAATACAGTATCGCGAAATATATGAAATAGCAGAACATCCCGGCCGAAATCAGATAACGGAACCTCCATCTCTGCCACCTGAACCACCAGAAACAGATGAAAGCTCCGAAGATGTATCCCGGCAGCTGCCAGACATTAAGGGAATAGGCGTGCAGGCTGTCCACTCCCAGGACATTGATCAGGAACCTGGTATTCAGGGTGCTGCTCGATGTCATGAACATTACGAAGAACATGAAGACATACCCTATCGGGGATTTCCAGTGCTTGAGGATGGCCGTGCTGATGTAGAACTTCTGCTTGGGCGGGTCGGTCATCTGCCACAGGAACACGCACAAAAGCAGCGGTGCGATGATGCAGCAGGCTGTAATCACAGGTGAATGGAACCAGTCCAGCGGCTTGCCGTAGTTGAAGAAGAACATCATCACAAGGATACCGACGGACGCTACGGTCATGTTCTTGAAATCTATCTCCCCGACCGGTATACTGTCCTTCGCTGGGGTATGCCGGAATACGACAAGCACGGCAAGCATCGCCAGCAGGAGCAGCATCATCATAAGATAATACATGTATTTCCAGTCGTAGTAATATGAGAGCATAGCGGTGAACATCATGGAAAGCTGCCCGCCGGAAAAGACCAGAGGATAGAAATAAGCGTAGAACTCGCTGCGGACATCCTTAGGGGTGAACCACGGCTTTATGGCCCTGATGAACCACAGCATCACGAACGCCTTGAGGAACCCGAGCATGAAACTGGCCCCGGTGACCACCGAGATGTGTTCCGTCTTGGCGCAGACCAGGCTCAGGAGCACCTGCAGGAAAAGGTCCACCAGGAGCAGGGTCCGGGGGCTGGTGTGGTCAATGACCTTGGGGACGATAGGATACGCTATCGCCATTCCCGCCGAGGCGCAGTAATACGCCATCATCACATCCTCGCTCATGGCACCGAGGGTGTTGGAAATCTCCAGGGCACTGCCGGTATATGCTCCGTTCATCATCGACACCGGAAGGATCACGATAAACGAGGTAAGTATGCCCGCCCACTGGGGGAAGCCGCGTCTAAGAGGAAGATCAAGTCTCATAGAATGGAATCATCTGCGTCTTCTGACAGCCTCTGTCACCACCATCATGCCTGCCCGCATATGGGCCATGTCCTCGCCGGTCACGCCGGTGAACTCTATGCGCACCGGGATACGCTGCTGGACCTTGACGAAGTTCCCGGCGGAGTTGTCAGTCGGCACAAGCGAATATTTGGACCCTGTGGCCTCTGAAATCGCGGTCACCCTGCCCATGAACACTCTTCCCGGGATGGCATCCACCTTGATGCGGACATCCTGGCCGATGAATATGCCGGAAATCTGCTTCTCACGGTAATTGGCGGTGACCCACTTGTCCGTGTTGCGCACAAGGTAGGTGATGGTCTGGCCGCTCTGGACATACTGCCCGGGCTCCAGAGTCCTCCGTCCGGTGTATCCGTCATACGGGGCGAGCAGCACGGTATAGGACAGGTTGAGCTCGGCCAGGTCGAGGTCCGCCTCGCGCCTCATTATATTGGCCTTGGCCCCTGTCTGTCTTTTTTCAGCCTCCATGTACTGGGACTCGAGAGCTGCCTTCTGCCTCAGGAGAGCCTCGTAGCGGGCCTGGGCGGCATCATGGTCGGCCTTGACCTGCTCGTACTGGTGACGGGCTACAGACTCCTCGGAAAGGAGTCTCTCGTAACGCTTCAGGTCCTGCTCGTACTGCCAGAGCTTGGCCTTGGCTTCCTTGATGTTGGCATCCTGTACGTCGATGTTGCTCCGCGAAGTGACGATTCCGGCCGCAAGCACGTCGCTGGTGCCCTGGGCATCCAGAAGGGCCGCCTCAGCTTCCTTCACACGGATGTAATACTCGCTGTTGTCAAGCACCAGGAGCGTGTCCCCCTTGTGCACATACTGGTGCTCGCGGAAACGGACTTCCTTTATATATCCCGACACCCTGATATTCACAGGAGACACATACTGGTCGATAAAGGCGTCGTTGGTGATGTCGTACCTGAGGTATTTCCAGAAATGTCCGCATGTCCATACCAGGCCTGCCCCCACAACCGAGAAAAAGAACAGGTTGATGACCAGGTTCCTCAGCTTGAGTTTCTTGAGCAGTCGCCGGCGGCCGGGCTGCTCCGGTGATGAATTCTTGTTTTCGTCTTTCCCCATAATCTATAGTCTCCCGCAGGCCCTCTGAAGCCTGTAATAATTGTATATCACCCTTGTCCTTGCCTGGGTCAGCTGCAGTTCCGCCTCGAGCATGACATTGTTGGCGTCCAGAAGGTCGGTGAGTATGCTCAACTGCTCGAAATAACGGTTCTGCATTATCCTGTAGTTCTCCTGCGCCTGGAGGACTGAAAGCTCAAGTGTCTTCACCTGTTCCAGCGACTCCTCATGCCTCAGCCACGCATCCCTGACCTCCATTCTGACCTGCTGCACGGCCTGGTCCCTGGCATTAGCCATAAGACTCACATTATGCCTGCGGCGGGAGACCTCGCTGCGGTTCCTGTAAAGAGAAGAGATCGGATAGGAAATGCTCAGTCCGATACTCCAGCTGTTGCTGAACATATCGGCCATCGTCCTTGTCACAGGCCTGGCGAGGGTGTTGCCTGCATATAGGGACACCGTCGGGAGATAGTCGGACATGGCTATCTTCACTTCGTTCTCTGCAAGGGCGATCCTTTCCCTCGAAAGCTTCAGGTACGGGTCCGCCTCGCAGGCCTGCATAAGGCAGCTTTCATAGCTCTCGGCCAGCATGACAGGTCTCAGGGCTGCCGTATCCGGGATGATAAGAAGCTGTTCGTCAAGCCCTAGCAGGATATCAAGCCGCTGGGATGCCAGGATGATAGAGTTCCCTGTCTGCTGGAGAGAGATGCGGTCATTGGAAAGCTGGAGCTCGCTGCGGAGCACATCATTGTTGGTGATAAGTCCTTCCTCCTTCATGCGGATGATGTCCTGCAGCCTTCTCTCTGACTCGGATATGTTCTGCTTCATGACATCATATTCCTTGTACAGACAGAAAAGGTCAAGGTACTGCTCCATCAGGCTTAGCTTTATGTCCGAAGCATCGGCCGATGTCTGCAGCCCGGCAATCCTCCCCTCTATCTCGGAGCGGCGGATGCTGCGGCGGATCCTTCCCCCCTGGTAGACAGGCTGGTTGACGTCTATGGAGTAGTTCTGCGACCAGTCCGGGCTCTCTGGCATGGTGGCATCGCTCAGACCGTGAAGGAACACCACCGGCTGTCCGAGGTATCCGCCTGTCAGCCCGACCTGCACATCAGGGGCCTGAGCCATCCTGGCCGATCCCAGGCTCCTGACCGCCATCATCTGGCTTAGCGTGTCCGCCTGCAGCACCAGGCTCGACTGCATCCCTTTCCGGAAAAGCTCCTCCACAG
>JADIMB010000001.1 GCA_017694995.1 Candidatus Cryptobacteroides faecavium
TTGTCTACATAGAAATAGCCGTCTTTCCTCAGGCTCTCGAAGTTCTGTATCCCCACCGGGTAAAGTTTGCCGCTCATTGTGAATAACTTTTTATAGATAATTGCAAATATAAGAAGTAGTTTAAATTTTTCTCAAAAATTCTTTTACGGACCTTTCCGGCAAATAAAATGAGGGCGACTTTGCAGCCGCCCTCCGATACTATTTTTCTCTTCACGTCACACTACTCGTCACGGTCTTCTTCCATATAAGCCTTGAGGAGCTTATCCTGGACATCCGACGGCACCGGCTGGTAATCAGCGAACTCCATCGTAAAAGTGGCGCTGCCTGATGTAAGTGAGCTCAAAGTTGTAGAGTATTTATACAGCTCAGCCAGAGGCACCCTTGCCTTGATGACCTCGAAGCCCTTGTCGCTGCCCATACCCTCTATGAGGGCCCTGCGGTTCTGCAGGTCGGACATGCAGGCCCCCATGTAGTCTGAAGGGGTGAGCACCTCCACATTGTAGATAGGCTCCATAATCTTCGGCCCGGCATTGCGGAACGCCTCTTTGAAAGCATTCCTTGCAGCCAGCACGAAGGATATTTCATTTGAATCCACCGGATGCATCTTGCCGTCATATACATAGACCCTGATGTCCCTGGCGAGGGATCCTGTAAGAGGGCCTTCGCTCATCTTGTCCATTATACCCTTCAGGATAGCAGGCATGAAGCGGGCATCGATGGCGCCGCCGACAATGCAGTTATAGAATTCCAGCTTGCCGCCCCACTCCAGGTCGAAGGATTCCTTGCTCTTGACATTGAGCACCATTTCCTTTCCGTCAATCTTGAACCTGTTGGTAGCCTCGACACCTTCTACGATAGGGCAGATGAGCATATGGACTTCTCCGAACTGTCCCGCCCCGCCGGACTGCTTCTTGTGCCTGTAGCTTGCCGTGGCGACTTTGGTGATAGTCTCCCGGTATGAGATCCTCGGAGGGAAGAGCTCTATCTCAATCTTGTTCTCGTTCTTGAGTCTCCACCTCACTATATTGATATGCTGCTCGCCCTGTCCTTTCAGGATAGTCTGCTTGAGCTCCTTTGAGTATTCCACAATGATTGTAGGGTCTTCCGCGGACATCTTGTTCAGGGCCTCCCCCATCTTCTCCTCGTCCTTCTGCTCCTTGGCCTTTATGGCAGTACGGAACTTGGATGCAGGGAACTTGATGTGCTCATAGACAATGTCTGTACCAGGCTGGGCCAGAGTGACATTGGTCTTAGCCGCACGCAGTTTGACCGTACATCCTATATCTCCTGCATACAGGTCAGTGACCCTGTCCTTCTTTTTACCTGCCACGGCATATATCGTACTGATCCTTTCCTTGTCGCCGGTCTCCGGATTCTCCAGGTCCTGTCCTTCCGTAAGCTCTCCTGACATCACCTTGAAATAGGCCACCTCTCCCAGATGCTGTTCTACGGCCGTCTTATATATGAAGAGTGTAGTAGGCGCATCCTGCTTGCACTCGATCTCTTTTCCGTCCTTGGTCTTCGCTGTCCTGTCAGCAGGCGATGAAGCCGTCCTGATGGTGAACTCCATAAGCCTTTTCACACCTATGTCCTTCTTGGCTGAAAGGCAGAACACAGGAAGCACTTCTCCTGCCCTGCAGCCGATACCGATACCCTTGCGTATCTCATCCTCTGTGAGGACACCGGCTTCAAAGAACTTCTCCATGAGGGTATCGTCATATTCTGCCGCCCTTTCAATAAGCGCAGACCTCAACTCCTCGGCCTCATCCCTATACTGCTCAGGAATCTCAAGGTCCTCACGGGTACCGTTGTCATCCTTGAAATGGTAGTATTTCATCTTGAGAACATCTATGAACCCGTCGAACGAAGGTCCAGGATTCACAGGATACTGAATGAGCACCGGCTGCTTGCCGAATGCCTCTTTCATGGACTCCAGGGTATTCTCCCATGATGCCTTCTCTCCGTCAAGCTGGTTTATGGCCACTATCAGCGGCACATCGTACTGGCGGGCATAACGGGCGAAGATCTCGGTCCCGACCTCCACACCCTGCTGGGCATTTATCAGGAGGACACCGGTATCGCACACTTTGAACGCTGAAACTGCCCCGCCTATGAAATCATCCGCACCGGGAGTATCGATGATATTGAACTTGGTGTCCATGAATTCTGCGTAGAGAGGAGTAGAGTAGATGGAGCGCTGGTTCATCTGCTCGATTTCAGTGTTGTCAGATACGGTGTTCTTGGCCTCCACCGACCCTCTCCTCTCAATCACCTTGCCCTCGTAGAGCATGGCTTCAGATAATGTGGTCTTACCTGACTTGGTGCTACCAAGCAGAACCACATTACGGATGTTGCTGGTTGAATAAGCTTTCATGTGCTTTTTCTTTTTGTTATTAACTATTTGGTCATGTATGCCCCGCCCAAAGGCGGTTTCCTGCTCCGGAGCGGTTCCCGAACAGATTTTTTCAAAAGGCATCGGAGCAAATCTAATAAATTAATGGTTTAAAAACAATAGAGAATCATAGCTTTATACCATATTTTGACTCTAAATATAAAGCACTGCACTCTCTGTATGCTTTCAGAATGTCATCACCGTGATACCCCAGCTCTTCCATAAGGAAAGCATCCGCCTCTTGCGGGTCAGCACCGATCCATATGCAGATATCACTGAATGAGAGGCCCGGATCCATATGCACTTTCTCCCGTTCCAGGAGACATGCGAACAACTCGAATTTGACAATATCCATATTTCCGTTTTTCTGCAAATCTGGCCAAAAGACAGACAATGACAACACGATATTGTCTTTTTGTGGCGAAAACATCAAATATTTTTCTGTTTTTTAATGTTTTTTCTGTTTTTGACAATCCAGTATTGTCTTTGACATATTTAAATTGTCATTTTTCTCCTGCTTAAAATGATACTTTTGCCACAGACTACGGCATTGCATCATAAATGGACAACAAGACTGTCAAGGAAAACATCTACAGGATACGAAAAGAGAAAAAGATCACCCAGCAGCAGATGGCTGAAAGACTGGGCATGTCCCGCAATTCTTACAGAAGGATCGAATCCGGAGACACAGTCCTGGTGAATGACCATATAGTCCAGATAGCGGATCTGCTTGAAATGTCACCGGACGAGCTCCTGCTCGGGGACTCAGCATCGGACGGAAGAAAGATACTTGATGAAATGCGTGTGGGTTACGCCCAGGAAATAAGTGACAGGAACAGGACAATATCCTCTCTTGAAGAGCGCATCAGGCTGCTGGAAGACCTGGTAAGGACAAAAGACGAAATCATCACCATGCTCAAAAAGCAGGAACAGAGGTAAATTATACGTATCTTTGCCCGTATGCAGGGAAAAATCAATCTTATCGGACATCTCAATGACGGGATGCTGGAGGCAGGGTGCGATGAGGCAGGACGCGGACCACTGGCCGGACCGGTGTTCGCCGCGGCTGTCATATTGCCGGAAGGATTTTCGCATCCTCTGCTGAACGATTCGAAGAAAATGACAGAGAAGGCACGGGAGATACTGCGTCCGGTGATAGAGAGGGAGGCTGTGGCATACGCCGTAGAGTCTGTAAGCGCCCGGGAAATAGACACTGTAAATATACTCAACGCATCAATAGCCGGAATGTGGAGGGCTGTCATGAGACTGGCCGTCAAGCCTGAGTTCCTGCTGGTGGACGGAAACAGGTTCTGGCCTTACACGAGAATAAGCGGGATGGAGGAAGGCATGAGCACTGGCTCACCGGCTGGGGAAGGGCCGTGGGCAGACCGGAATATTGTCCTGGAATACAGCAGGATACCATATCAGTGCATAGTAAAAGGCGACGGGAAGTATGCCTCTATTGCGGCAGCGTCAGTCCTTGCCAAGACATACAGGGACGAATACATGAGAAATCTGGCTGTGGAATATCCGCAGTACGGATGGGAGAGGAACATGGGCTATCCCACCAGGGAGCACATAGAAGCCATCCGGGAATACGGTTTCACCCCGCACCACAGGATGAGTTTCCATGTGAAGGAGCTCGAGCCGTCGCTTTTCTGAGGACAGAAGGAATTCAGAGTTGTCCAAAACAGGTTCAAAAGAATTTTGACAAAAAATCAGTCATCCGCTTAAAAAATCAGTGATTAATATGTACTTTTGCAGTCTCATATACCTGATATGACTGATGAAGAACGCCGTTATCTATACCTGCATAACCGGAGATTATGACTGTCTGATGGAGCCGGGTGCTGCAGATCCTGATTTCGACTATATCTGTTTTGTGGAAAAGGGCAAGAAGACCGCCGGAAGGTCCGGAATATGGGAAATCAGAGAGACGGACTTCAGCCTGGACGACAAGACAGTCCTGTCCAGGTACCCCAAGATCAACCCGCACATCCTGCTGCCCGAATATGAGTACAGCGTCTGGATAGATGGCAATATAGTCATAAGTGACATGTATTTCTATGATATAGTCCGCCAGAAAATACGCAGCGGGGTGCTTTACTCCGGCATGAAACACTGGGCGAGGGACTGCGCATACGATGAAGTGGCCAAATGCATCGATGCAAGGGTGGATTCCCGCATCAGGCTTATCAAGGCTCTTGCCTTCCTGAAGAAGAACCATTTTCCAAAGCATTACGGGATGTACGAGAACAATGTCATATTCAGACGTCACAATGCTCCGGAAATCATGGAATTCGACACGTTGTGGTGGCAGATGTTTACAGATTACACCCACCGGGACCAGATTCTCCACCCTTACTGCATGATGAAGTGCGGAATAGATTTCGATTTCCTGCTTCCTCCGCCTTACTGCGCCAGGAACCACTGGTCGCTCAAGTACACGGACCATGTTGCCGACAGGAAATTGTACTGGCACAGGAACATATTCAACAAGACGGCCAATTTCTTCATCAAGCTGTTCATATGATAATTCCGGCAATCGCAAACAAGTTTGCATTGCTCTGGGGCTTCTGCGATATTTGGCCTGGCGGCCATTTATACGGCTGCGCCTCGGCAATTGCAAACAAGTTTGCATTGCTCTGGGGCTTCTGCGATATTTGGCCTGGCGGCCATTTATACGGTTCACGCCTCGGCAATTGCAAACAAGTTTGCATTGCTCTCGGCTTCTGCGATATTTGGCCTGGCGGCCATTTATACGGTTCACGCCTCGGCAATCGCAAACAAGTTTGCATTGCTCTCGGGCTTCTGCGATATTTGGCCTGGCGGCCATTTATACGGTTCACGCCTCGGCAATCGCAAACAAGTTTGCATTGCTCTCGGCTTCTGCGTATATTTGCGTTTCTGCTATGAGATCAAGTACAATGTAAAATTAATCAATAGACAATGAAAAAATTCCTTTGCGCAATCGCGGCCCTGTCGCTTTTCTCAACGGGAGGGCTGAAAGCAGATGAAGGCATGTGGATGCTGCCTCTTCTGGAGAAAATGAACATCAAGGTGATGCAGCAGGAAGGCTGCAGGCTGACCGCAGAGCAGATCTACAGCATAAACCACTCCTCTCTCAAAGACGCCATCGTGCAGTTCGGGGGAGGATGCACCGGGGAGATAATCTCCGACAAGGGCCTCCTGGTGACCAACCACCACTGCGGATACGCCAGCATCCAGCAGCTCAGCTCTGTGGAGCATGACTACCTGACAGACGGCTACTGGGCGATGAACAGCTCGGAAGAGCTCCCTTGCCAGGGCCTTTCCGTGACTTTCCTTGAAAGCATGACAGATGTGACATCAATAATGGAAAAGACAGAAAAAGCAGCCCGCAAACAGTACAGGGACAGCCTGGATGCCGAAGGGCTGGTGGCCAAGGCTCTCGCGGCCAAGGAAGACGAGCTCAGGAAAGCGGCTGAAGGGGACAACCCGCACTGCAGGGTAGTGTTCGAGTCCTTCTACAACAGGAATGTCCGCTACATGATCGTCTACAAGACTTTCCGCGACATCCGTTTCGTGGGCGCGCCGCCTTCCTCCATCGGGAAGTTCGGGGCTGACACCGACAACTGGATGTGGCCCCGCCACACCGGGGACTTCTCCATGTTCCGCGTCTATGCCGACAAGGACAACAACCCGGCAGAATACTCGGCGGACAATGTCCCGTACACTCCAAAGCAGCACCTCGCCATCTCCCTCAAAGGCGTGCAGGAAGGAGACTACACCATGATCATGGGTTACCCGGGAAGGACCAACCGCTTCTTCACATCCCCTGAACTGAAAAGCCTCCTGGCAAAGCAGGACATATCCATCTCCGCCCGCACTATCCGCCAGGACATAATGATGGAGGACATGCTCGCCGACCCGAAGGTGAAGATACAGTACGCAAGCAAATATGCAGGCTCTTCCAACGGCTGGAAGAAATGGATAGGAATGAAGCAGGCGTTCGCCAAACTTGATGTCATCGGACGCGCAGAGCAGGAGGAGGCCGGATTCACCGCCTGGGTAGACCAGAACAGGAAACGCCAGGAGAAATACGGTTCTGCTCTCGAGACCATACGGAAAGGCGTGGAGGCCGGAGCGGCCGCGAACAAGGTATACACGACCACATTGGAGTCCGTCTTCAGGATCGAGCTCTCCACAATGGCCACCATGTTCAACAACGCCGTCAAGACATCCCTCCGCGCATCAGGGTCAACAGATACACTTGCGGCATTCCAGGACGCGCTGGCAATGATGCCTGCCCTCTACAAGGACTATTCGGAAAGCCTGGACAGGAAAGAAGCCAAGGCGATGCTGGAATACTACAGGGACAATGTGGACACCACATATTACCTTAAAGGCATATCCCCTGACTTCGGGACAATGGACATAAGCTCGTACGTGGACTCCCTTTTCTCCCGCAGCATATTCACCTCAGAGGAGAAACTGGCCGGGGCGCTGGAGAGCATGAAGCCTTCAGAAGTGCTGGAAGACCCTGCCATAAGCCTTGCGAAATCATACTCCACGGTAATCACCGGTGTACTGCCGGAAATATCGTACAGCGACTCCCTGCTTGCCGCAGGACGCAAGGCATACACGGCCGGGCTTCTGGAATGGAAGAAGGGCGAGCCGTCATATCCTGACGCCAACTTCACCATGAGGCTGACCTACGGCCACGTGAAGGGATACTCCCCTAAGGACGCTGTAATCTACAAATATTACACTACCCTGGACGGTGTGATGGAGAAGGAAGACCCTGACAACTGGGAGTTCGTAGTGCCTGCAAAACTCAAGGGGCTGTGGGAAGCCGGGGACTTCGGCCAGTATGCCATGGCTGACGGCAAAATGCCGGTAGCGTTCCTCTCCAACAACGACATCACCGGAGGAAACTCCGGAAGCCCGGTCCTGAACGCCGACGGACAGCTCATAGGACTTGCCTTCGACGGCAACTGGGAGTCAATGAGCAGCGACATCATGTTCGAGCCGGACCTCCAGCGGTGCATCAACGTGGACATCCGCTATGTGCTCTTCATTGTCGACAAGTTCGGAGGAGCCGGCTACCTGCTTGATGAAATGACTATAGTTAAATAACGTGAATTCGATGAATTTAATTCATTAAATTACATCGAATTACCTATTAAGGAGCAGGCCCGTAGCCTGAGACAGGTCCCCCGGCGAGGGGGAAGGAAGGGGGTGGCGCCCCTTAATAAGGGGCTGTCACGAAGTGACTGGGGATTAGATTATATGATTAAACGCATGTTTAATCATTAACGTCAGTGTGACGGATTCCGGTCATAAATGATAAAATATTGATTTTTAGGATAATACTGTTAAACATAAATTCGTCGAACTGACGTTAAATAACATCCTTTTCAGGAATACAACAAAATAAACCCGGAATGAAACAGAACGAAATAATGAAAATGCTCTACGATGTGCAGCACCCGGCCAAGGGTGACAGGAACATCGTGGAGCTCGGGATGGTGGAAAAGGTGGACATAGAGGACAATAAAGTCACCGTCACCCTCGCTTTCCCGAAACACCGCGACCCTCTCGCTGAGTACCTCATAGGCAGCACAAAGGCGGCAGTCATCCGCCACGCTCCGGAAGGGACGCAGGTGGAAGTCAAGACCATAGTCAAGGAAGAAGCCCCGAAAAAGCAGGTGGGACTCAACCTCGGGACCGAAGAGCTGGAGCATGTTAAGCACATCATCGGGGTAGCCTCGGGCAAAGGAGGTGTAGGCAAGTCCACCGTAGCAGTGAACCTGGCGATAGCCCTTGCCCGGGCCGGATACAAGGTCGGGCTCGCTGATGCCGACGTATACGGGCCTTCAGTACCGAAGATGACCGGCACGGAGCACGATATGCCCGAGGCTTTCCAGGAGGGGGACAAGGAAGTGATAATGCCTCTGGAGAAATACGGAGTGAAATGGATGTCCATCGGATATTTCGCCTCTCCGGAACAGGCCCTCATCTGGAGAGGGCCGATGGCTTGCAACGCCCTCAAGCAGATGATCCTGCAGGTACGCTGGGGCGAGCTTGACTTCCTTCTCATCGACATGCCTCCGGGAACAGGGGACATCCACATCAGCCTGGTGCACGACATACCTCTGAGCGGTGCAGTGATAGTCACCACCCCCCAGGCTGTGGCCCTTGCCGATGTGGAGAAAGGGGTGAACATGTTCCGCAACGAGAGCATCCGCAAGCCTATCTTCGGGCTGGTGGAGAACATGGCCTGGTTCACACCGGAGGAACTTCCGGACAACAGGTACTACATCTTCGGCAAGGACGGAGGGGCTGAGATGGCAGCGAAATACGGCATCCCTCTGCTCGGGCAGGTGCCTATCGTCCAGAGCATCAGGGAAAGCGGCGACAGCGGAGAGCCCGCCGCCCTCTCGGACAGGCCTGACGGAGTGGCGTTCATGGGCATTGCCTCAAGACTCGTTGAAGAAGTAAACAAGAAATAATACACCAACACGGTTCCGGGGCTTCCCCGGGACCTTTTCATTGAACCTGCAGATGAAACAGTATCTTGACCTCCTGCGGCACATACGCGAGCACGGAGTAATGAAAGAAGACCGTACCGGAGTCGGTACGCAGAGTGTTTTCGGATACCAGATGCGCTTCGACCTGGGCGCGGGGTTCCCGCTTCTCACTACCAAGAAAGTGCACCTGAAATCCATCATATACGAGCTTCTCTGGTTCATTTCCGGAGACACCAACATCAAGTATCTCAAAGACCACGGAGTGTCCATCTGGGACGAATGGGCCGATGAGAACGGAGACCTTGGCCCTGTATACGGGCACCAGTGGAGAAGCTGGCCGGCCCCGGACGGAAGCGCCATAGACCAGCTGTCAAATGTGATAGATTCCATCAGGAAAAACCCTGACAGCAGAAGGCTGCTGGTCTCCGCATGGAATGTGGCGGAAGTGGACAGGATGGCCCTGCCCCCGTGCCACACCATGTTCCAGTTCTATGTGGCGGAAGGGAAGCTCTCGTGCCAGCTGTACCAGAGGAGCGCGGACGTCTTCCTCGGAGTGCCGTTCAACATAGCCTCCTATGCCCTGCTCACCATGATGACAGCGCAGGTGTGCGGCCTGCAGCCAGGGGAGTTCATCCACACCACAGGGGACACCCATATCTACCGCAACCATTTCGACCAGGTGGCCCTGCAGCTCTCCCGTGAGCCCAGACCGCTCCCCGTCATGAAGATAAACCCTGAAGTAAAGGATATCTTCAGCTTCAGATACGAGGACTTCTCTCTGGAAGGTTACGACCCGTGGCCTGCAATCAAGGCTCCTGTAGCGGTATGACAAACCCACTGCGAAGCATGAAATAAGGAATAAAATTGAGGCCGGCCCTAAATGATTAAAGGACCGGCCTCGTCATTCGTTTTACCTTCTTACCTTGAACGCAAAGATTATAGCCTCCTCGAAAGTCTCTCCGGGACGCAGGACTGTGGTAGGGTAGTCCGGTCTGTTCGGAGAGTCCGGGAAATGCTGACATTCGATGGCCACACCGTCATAGTCACTGTAAGAGCGTCCGCACTTGCCTTCAGGACAGCCTGCAAGCCAGTTACCCGTATATACCTGGACTCCCGGCTGGGTAGTGGTGACTTCAAGCACCCTCCCGCTTGCTGGGGAGTAGAGTTCAGCCGCAGTCTGGAGCTGTCCCGGCTCCGCCCCGTCGATGACCCAGCAGTTGTCATAGCCTTTCCCGTATTTCAGGGCTGGAAAATCAGCCTTGATATCGCGTCCCAGAGGCTTCGCCACGATGAAATCCATCGGAGTGCCGGCCACCGGCTCGCTCTCCCCCGTCGGAATAAGAGTCTCATCTGTAGGAAGATACTCAGAAGCATTGAGCCTGAGCTCATGGTCAAGCACGCTCCCGCTTCCTTCACCGTCAAGGTTGAAATAAGCATGGTTGGTGAGATTCACCACCGTAGGGGCGTCGCTTTCAGCAGTGAGGGTAAGCCTGAGCTCGTTGTCCTCGCTCCACTCGTAGCGTGCCACAGCCTTGAGTGCTCCGGGATAACCCATCTCCCCGTCTTCGGAATAATACATGAACTCCACTCCGTCCTCATGTATCCTGCTCTCCCACACCTGGTTCTGGAACCCCTGCGGGCCGCCGTGCAGATGATTGGGGCCGTTGTTCACAGGCAGGGTGTATTCTTTCCCGTCCAGGGTGAAATGGCCTTTGGCTATCCTGTTGGCATATCTGCCGGGCACCTTTCCGGCGCAAGGGCCGTCATCGAAATAGCTCAGCGGGTCCTTATATCCGAGAACCACATCGGACAGCCGCCCGTCCCTGTCCGGCACGGCAACAGCCACTATACCGGCCCCGACGCTTGAAAGCTGCACATACGCCCCGCTGCTGTTTTTCAACGTATAACGCCAGATTTCCTTTCCGCATGGGGACTTGCCCCAGAGTTCTTTTTCTATGTCCATGGTTATCAAGAATTAATGTTTCAAAAAATATTTTCGAGTATCAAAGATAATCATTTTTACTTGACCGGGTCACCTTGGTCCTGACACAGACATGACTATTGTCCCGCTATTGCATGAAGCGCAGCGAACACCCTGTCTTCAGGTGCGTCTTTCAGAAGCACAGTCTTGTCCCTGTCAAGAAGATAGAGAGAAGGGATTGCCCTTACGTTGTACAGGAGGTCGGTACGGATGGTGAATGAAGGGTCATACCCGTTGTACCACCTGTCAGGATACTCTTTCAGGTATTCGTGCCAGGAGACGAGGTCCTCGTCGATATATATGTTGGCCACTGCCAGTCTGCCTGAAGAAACCAGGGAGCCCAGTACCGGATCCGATTCAAGCCTGCCGATGATGTGTTTGCAGGCCTCGCAGCCTGGATTGCTGAAAAACAGCAGGGTATATTCGGCATCCAGACTGTATAGAGTATGCATCCTTCCCTGACCGTCACTGAAAGTGAAATCGGCCGCAGGCGTGCCTGTCCTGTTCAGTGAGCACATCCTGGCATCATACTCATAGCGCATCCTCTGCTCCGGTGTGAAACCTCCGTATGCAGCCATCCTGGAGACGAAAGGAAGATAAAGGTCCTCGCTGCGTACCGGAGAATTGGGGTCGTAAAAATATTTGTATGCCAGAGCTGATACGGTCTCGAACACTGTGGAGGAGGTGTCCTTTGTCTCTACCGCTGAAATCCTGTCAAACAAGGAGGATACGGCCCTGCCGGCCTGTTCCGGCCCCGTCTTAAGGATAATTGATGTCCAGTCGGCGAAAGCCTGCTCGAGATCCTTTTCCGGCACTCCGTTGACCATAGTGGAGTCACACGGATAAAAGGCCGATGTGTCGGTATATCCGTCCCAGTAATGCATTGCAAGGTATTCCATGGCATCCTCCCCGGAAGAAATGATGGACGGGACCTCAGGGACAGGGAAGGGCCGCGGAAGGGAAATTTCCCCTTGTCCTCCGGAACAGCCGGCCAGGGATGTGATAACACAGCCGGCCAGGGCCAGGCAGACTGCCTTTATATTGTCATAAATCTCCATCTCGTAAATGAATTTCCCGGATATGTCTGTTAAAACGGATTAATTGTCCGGTGCATTTTGGCAAAATTATAAAAATAATTAGATTTGCCGCCGGAATATTCTTGAGTGCTGAATGAAATATTTTTTCTCCATTGTCGCATTGCTATTTTATGCTGTTTCAGCCAGTGCACAGTTCTATACCACAGGAGATGACCCGGGATCGCTGAAATGGTCAAGGATCCGTACCGGCCACTATGACGTGATCTACCCATGCGGGCTGGATTCTCTTGCGGGTGTATATGCCCTGAATCTCGAGAAATACCGCCTGGATGTCTCCAGGAGCGCAGGATACGCCCCGGGGGAATACACAAGGACAAGGATGCCTGTAATCCTGCATGCATACAACGCACAGTCAAACGGTGTGGTGGTCTGGGCCCCGAAGCGCATGGAACTCTTCACCACTCCCCAGGCGTACTCCCCGGAACCGATGCCATGGATACAGAACCTGGCCATCCACGAGTCCCGCCATGTGGCCCAGATGCAGCAGGGCATGAGCCATGTCTTCAGGCCGTTCAACTACATTTTCGGACAGATGTGGACCGGGGCCATAGCCGGGCTGTATCCCAGCAAATGGCTCCTTGAAGGCGACGCCGTAGTGGCAGAGACAGCCCTCACAAAGTCAGGGCGGGGCAGGACGGCAGACCTTCTGAACTGGTATATGGCAGCTTTTGACAACGGGGATTTCCGCAAGTCAAAGAAATGGAAATACGGGTCCTACCGCTATTACACTCCGAATGAATATTCCCTGGGATATTTCTACATAAGCGGGATAAGGTACCTGTACGACTGCCCTGACTTCACTTCAAGATATCTCCATTATGCAGCCCGCAGGCCGTACAACCTTTTCTTCGAAAGAACTGTCACCAGAAGCATAAGCGGGAAGAATGTCCGCAATACATTCAATGAAATCATCACCTTCTACTCCGGCCTATGGGAAAGGGAAAGGGAACTCCGCAGGCCTTTCATCCCCTCAGAAAGGCTTTCTGACAGGAAAATAAGAAGATACACTGAGTATGAAGGAAACGAATCCGCTCCCGAGGGCATTTTTTCGATAAAAAGCAGCCTTGTCAGCAGCAGGGCGCTGGTACTGCATGAATCCTCCGGAAAGGAGAGAAGGATCACGGCATTTGCAGGGGAGACAAGCAGGCTTGAATACTCTGACTCCACACGGCGCCTTTACTGGAGCGAGACTGTCCCCGGGGCGAGATGGGGACAGAAGTCAAACTCGAAGATAAGGTACTATGACCTGAAGGAGAAACGGAAGAGAAGCCTTACGCGAAGGGGCAAGCTCTTCAATCCTGCAGTGTCGGACAGCCTGGGCCTGGTCTGCGCCACGGAGTATCCGGCAGAAGGGGGCAGCAGGATAGCTGTCTTCAGGCATACCGGGGAAAGGGTGCTTGAAATAGACGCCCCTGATTCGCTGCAGGTAGTGGAACCGGCATGGATAGGGGACAGGATTTTCTTCTGCGGGATATCAGGATGCGGGTCAGGACTGTACTGCACAGGGCCGGTAGGAAGCGCAGAAGCGGGGCACGTCAGCATGGTGCTCGCACCCCAGCCTGTGAAGATCAACGGGCTTAAGTCTGAAGGAAACCGCCTCATGTTCACAAGCGACAGGAACGGCGTGAACGAGATGTACACATACTCTCCTGCCTCCGGAAAGCTCGTCCAGGTCACATCCACCCCTTATGGAGCCACGGACTTCCAGTACAGCCAGGACGGGAAGATCCTGTATTACTCAGCCTACACACACGACGGGAAAATCCTCAGCAGGACAGATGCAGACTCGCTCATAAACAGGCAGGAAGACTTCAGCGACATCCACATATACACAGTGGCTGAAAAGCTTTCGGAACAGGAAAGGGAGCTCGGCGCCTCAGCGGAAGAAGGCCCCGACGGGACTCTCCTGGACGCGGAAACGGAGATTCAGAAGCCTTCAAAATACCGCAAGTTCCCTCATCTTTTCAACATACATTCCTGGGCGCCTGTATATTTCAGCTATGACAACATAAAGAATCTCAGCTACGACTACTACTATGACATGGTCTCCCTGGGTACGGCCGCCGTCATGCAGAACCACCTGGGCACCTTCACCGCCAATTTCGGGTATTCCGCACACAAGGACCCTTATGACAGGGATTTCTGGAGACATTCCGGGCACGCCAAGTTCACATATACAGGACTTTATCCGGTAATAGAAGCCTCCGTGGACTTCAACGACAGGGCCGCCAGGAGCAGTTTTCTCAACATGAGCATGGTGGATGACACACATTACATGGTCTCTCTCATGTCGCAGAGTTCCAGAGTGCCTTCCCTTTCGGGCACAGTGAGGACATACATACCGTTCAATTTCTCCTCAGGGGGATGGTACAGGGGATTCATACCGCAGCTTTCATGGTCGGCGAGCAATGATGTGGTCATAGGAAAGATAAACCAGTCCCTGACAGGCTCTGTACGCGCATACACCATGCTTGCTTCCGCCACTTCCGAGATATACCCTGACTGGGGAATCGGAGTGGAGGCCGGTGTGTCCGGATACATAGGGCAGTCTGACTGGTTCTCCCCGGTGGCATACGGGTATGTATACGGCTATCTGCCAGGATTCTTCGGCTCGCACGGATTCCGGCTTACCGCCACAGGGCAGATACAGACCAGGTCCGGGTCGCTCTTCTCCACAAGTGCCGTGAACAACCTCCCGAGAGGTCTCAGCTCAAGCAGCGCCGCTTCAAGCTACTTGTCCGGATACAGGTCAGACATCAAGTTCACAGTGGAGTATGCCCTTCCAGTATACCTGGGGGACTTCAACATATCTTCCGCCTTCTACGTAAAAAGGGCCGTACTGACACCTCATTTCGACATTACCCTCATGCCTGGAGGAAACCTTTTCTCGGCAGGAATCTCCGCCGCAGTGGAGTTCGGATGCTTCTTCTGGATAGGCACCCCTATAAGCATCGGAGTGACATATTCGTACAATGGAGGAAAATCATTCAGCGGCCTGGCAAGAGCTGCTGGTGACATAGGACGCCACTATATAGGCCCCGTATTCAATATAAGCCTCCCGCAATAGGAAGGCTTACAGCATGAACATCGTATTTCCATGAAGCCTGGCCCAGAAAACAGGGCCTTCTCCACTGAATCATCCTATCATCGGCTTGATGATGCCGAAAATCACATAAGCCACAACGAGCGTTACCACAATATTGAATCCCTGGGCTATCAGGAAAACTTTGAGCGGCGTGCGGTTCTCCCTGCTGAATATCTCCTTGAACCTTGTCTCGAGCCCGATGCATACGAAAGCTACGCTGAAAAGCGTGTTCTGGAACCCTTTTGTCACCTTTCCGACAGTTTTTGCGGTGTCAGCGTCCATACAGAAGCTGAACACAAGTGAAGCCAGGATGAACCCTACAACGAATTTAGGGAACCTGTCCCAGATGACTCCGAGGGTAGGCTTCTCGGCGCGGTTCTTCCCCTGGTACGACCACATGAGCGATATTACGAACGCGGCCACTCCCAGCAGCACGTTCTGCGAGGACTTGACGATGACGGCAGTCTTTGCCGCTGTCTCCCCCACCAGAGTACCGGAGGCAGCCACGGCTCCTGTAGTATCTATTGTCCCGCCGAGCCATGCTCCGGCCACCTCTTCACTCAGTCCCATGAGGCCGGAAAGCCACGGAAGCAGATACATCATCGGTATAGCTATGATAAGCACCAGGGAGATGACATAGGAGAGTTTCTTGTTGTCCCCGTTTATCACACCGCAAGTGGCTATTGCCGCGGATACCCCGCATATCGACACGGCGCTGGAAACCATAGTCCCCATTTCCGGGTCTATCTTCATCCTCTTTCCGAGCCAGAAAGCGAAATACCACACTGTGAACACCACTATAAGGGACTGCACAAGCCCGTACGCCCCGGATTTCACTACTTCGCTGAAAATGATGGTGGAGCCCAGGCAGATGATGCCTATCTTTATGTAGAATTCACTCTGGACGGCCGACTTGAGCCAGTCAGGGACCCTGAACACATTGCTTATCAGAAGCCCGAGTATCACTGCGAAGAACACGGATTCGAATCCCAGCTCCTTCACGGCAGGAATTGAGGCTATGAGCTGTGCGCACAGCGTAAGCGAGAAAATCACCAGCAGTGAAGGAAGTATCCACTTGAGAGGCTTCCCGAGCAAAGCGGAAGTCACGTAAGTGAGCAGAAGTACGAAAAGGAACATATATCCAGCTGAAAGCCAGTCAGCTCCTGTCTTCAGGGAACTCGGCATTTCAGGCATCACATCAGGGAAGATACCTGCAAGAGCCAAAATCACTGCTCCTGCAAAGACTATGATCCAGTCCTCAGAAGCAAATTGTCTTAACCATTTTTTCATCTGTAGCAGTTTTTCATAAAGGGTGCAAAGTTAAAGCATTTTAGAAAAATTCCAAACCAGCATTCCAAAACGGATTTTTGACAATAATTCGTATCTTTGGACGTTGAAGCAAATACTCTTACATTACCATGTCAATAAAAACTGAAAGCATCGCCACGTGCAGCCGCTGCGGCAGCCGTACACAGCTCACTACATACAAAAGCATAAACGTATCCGAGGACCCTTCCCTGAAAGCCAGGGTGAAAGACGGCTCCCTGTTCCTTTGGAAATGCCCTTCATGCGGCCAGATGAATCTCGCAAAATACGATACCCTCTACCATGACCCTGACAAGAGGATAATGGTATGGCTCCTCCAGGACGAAAACATGTCTGAGACCCAGATGCACTCGATCACCCTCCACGCAAAAGCAATAGGGAACTATACCCTGCGCCGCGTCACGGACACGGGGTCACTCATGGAGAAAGTGATCATCCTCGACAGCGGGCTGGACGATGTCACAGTGGAGATGTGCAAATATGTGCTGAAGATGGAAATGGTCTCCAAGACTTCAGACGAGAAACATGCAAAAGACATCCTGGACATGCCCCTCCACTTCTTCAGATTCAACGATGCGGAAGATTCACGTTCAATGACTTTCGTCTATCCCGAGAACGGACATATGGAACATCTTGACATAGGGTACAACGTATATGAGGACTGTACCGGCATACTGCAGAGAAACCCGGTCATAAAACCTGCGGAAGGTTTTGAGAAAGTCGATTCAGAGTGGCTCCGGCAGTACTTCGGCTAGGGATGCCATGCAATAAAAAAAAGTCGTGCGCAGACCTCAGAGCATCTGCCACGACCATGATAAAAAAATAAAGTGTGTGTGTAGTGAAAAATAGTGCAGAACGCACTACAATTTCCGTGCCCCGTCACTGATCACAACATCATATACCTTAGGTTCATGTCCGAACCTCTGGGTAAATGCTGCTTTTGCCTTCTCAATGAACGGCACATAAAGTTCATTCTTTACAAGATTGATGGTGCATCCACCGAATCCGCCCCCCATGACACGTGACCCGGTAACTCCACATTCCCTTGCTATGTTGTTGAGGAAATCGAGCTCTTCGCAGCTCACCTCATAAAGCCTGCTCATCCCGTAATGGGTCTCATACATTTTCTCCCCGACAGTCTCATAGTCATCCCTCTCGAGCGCGTCACACACATCAAGCACGCGCGCAACCTCGTCAATGACATATTCCGCCCTCATGTAGTCTTCTTCGGATATTGAATCCTTCACCTCGTCAAGCCACTCCCTGTTTGCATCCCTCAGGAATTCCACTTCAGGATGCCTTTCCCTGATGGCCGCGGCTGCCCTTTCACACGATTCGCGTCTCTTGTTGTATGCTGATGAAGCAAGCTCGTGCTTAACCACCGAGTCCAGAAGCACAAGACGGTATCCTTCCGGATGGAACGGATAGTATTTATACTCCATAGTCTTGCAGTCCAGGCGCATAAGGTGGCCTTTCTTTCCGAATACAGATGCAAACTGGTCCATTATCCCGCATTTCACACCACAGTAATTGTGCTCTGTGGACTGGCCTATGCGTGCAAGCTCGAACTTGTCTATGCCCAGGTTGAAAAGATGGTTGAGGGCAAATGCGAATGTGCTTTCCAGTGCGGCTGAGGATGACATCCCGGCTCCAAGCGGCACATCGCCCGCAAAGACAGTATTGAACCCTGAAATCTCACCTCCTCTCTTGATGATCTCGCGGCACACACCGAAGATATACCTGGACCAGCTCTGGCTCGGTGCATCCTCCTCGGCGAGGCCGAACTCCACATATTCGTCAAGGTCGAGCGAATATGCGCATACTTTATTTGTACCGTTAAGCTTTATCTCGGCCATGATCCCCTTGTCGATAGCACCAGGAAAGACGAAACCGCCGTTGTAGTCTGTATGTTCCCCTATCAGGTTTATCCTTCCTGCAGAGGCGAAGAAATCCCCGCTGCAACCAAAAAGAGTAGTGAATTTTTCAGAAATTTTCGTTTGCATTGCTTTAGTGTGTATTATTATTTGTTTACATTAATCCAATACATCTTTCAAAGTTAATCAGTTTATTTATACTTCCAACATTATTTGGATGTTTTATCGCTCTCCACAATGCCGATTACCGGCAAATGGTCGCTTACACCCCCGTTATACCTCGGTCCGGAATATGTCCTCAGCGGTTTCTTCCCCGGAGCCGAACTGTCGTCGGCCATGAGGAAAGGGACAGGGCATATGTCTGTCCTGACCCTGTCTTCAAGACCTTCTGATACGAACACCATATCTATCAGCTCCCATTTGCCTTTATAGCGGATTGTCCCCTTCCCCTCCTTTGACAGTTCCCCTGTCCTGTCGCACAGCGCACCTTCAAGGATGCCGAAGGCTTCCGCGTCAGGAGTATCGTTGAAATCCCCCATGGCTATGATGTTCCTGTGCCCTTCCGCCAGAAGGGAGTCTGCAATGTTCCTCAGGCAGGACATTGCGGCAATCCTCCTGGGCAGGGACTCCTTTTCTCCTCCATATTTGGAAGGATGGTGGTTCACTATGAAACAGAACTCCTCACCCCATCCTGACTTGAGCACCACCAGCAGGATGTCACGAGTCCTGAGCATATCCCCGTTCCTGTCATGAACCCTGTGTACCGACGAACTGCAATATCCGAACATATCCTTCCTGTATATAAGCGCCACGTCAATCCCCCTCGGATCAGGAGAGTCATAGTGCACCTTTCCGTATCCGTATCTGTCAAGTGCGGTGGAATATATCACTGAAGATACCACAAAACTGTTCTCGACTTCAGCGAATCCGGCCACGTCAGGCATCCTCCCGTATCTGCTTCCCGCCCACATCATGGCCTTTGCCACTGTCCTGCATTTGGTATAGAACCGCCCCTTTGTCCAGTGCCTTTCCCCGGATGAAGAGAACTCGCTGTCGGACTCTGAAGCCCCTCCGTCCTTCCAGTCAAAGAAGTTCTCCAGGTTCCAGAACATGAACATAAAGTCTATATCCCTGTCATCCGCAGCAGAGGCACAGGCCCCGTATGCTGCCAGAAGCAGGACACATACTGATGTCCTCATTAAAAAAGTCCTTGCCATAGCTCAATGTAATTTCTGTCCGGCAGTGCAAATATCATCCATCCTGGAAACAAAAAGCCATAAAAGAAGAAATAGTTTATTAAACAAACAGAAAAAATATTAAAATTCAGAAAATTCTGCAGTTTATAGTATCTTTGCGTGCTCATAAAACAGTTATTGATATATGTCATTGAAATGTGGTATTGTAGGACTTCCTAATGTAGGCAAGTCCACATTGTTCAACTGTATAAGTTCAGGCAAGGCCCAGAGTGCGAATTTCCCGTTCTGCACAATAGAGCCTAATATCGGCTCCACCATCGTGCCGGACAAGAGACTCGAGGTGCTGGAGCAGCTGTGCCACCCGAAAAGGGTGGTCCCGGCTACGGTCGAAATAGTGGATATCGCAGGACTTGTCAAAGGGGCAAGCAAAGGAGAAGGCCTGGGAAACCAGTTCCTTGCCAACATAAGGGAAACAGATGCCATACTCCATGTGCTAAGGTGTTTTGACGACCCCAATATCGTGCATGTGGACGGCAGCGTGGATCCTGTCCGCGACAAGGAGGTGATAGACATGGAGCTGCAGATGAAAGACCTGGAAACTGTGGAAAACAGGCTGGCAAAGGTGCAGAAGCAGGCGCAGGCAGGTGGAGACAAGAGTGCGAAGAAACTTTACGACATACTCCAGAGATACAAGGAAGTGCTCCTTGAAGGAAAGTGCTGCAGGACAGTGAAATTTGACTCACCTGAAGAACAGCAGCTTGCAAAAGAACTGTTTCTTCTGACAAACAAGCCGGTCATGTATGTCTGCAATGTAGACGAGTCATCAGCAAAAGACGGTAACGCCTATGTGGAAATGGTAAGGCAGGCCGTCAAGGACGAAGATGCGGAAATCCTGGTGATTGCAGCCAAGATAGAGTCCGACATCGCAGAGCTCGAAAGCTACGAGGAAAGGCAGATGTTCCTGGAAGAGATGGGACTTGAGGAATCAGGCGTGGTGAGACTCATACAGAGTGCGTATTCACTACTCAACCTCCAGACATTCTTCACAGCCGGAGCCGACGAATGCCGCGCCTGGACCATCAACAAAGGCGACAAGGCGCCTAAAGCCGCAGGAGTGATACATTCTGACTTTGAAAAAGGATTCATAAGGGCAGAGGTCATTAAATACGAAGATTTTGTGCAGCTCAAGTCAGAAGCGGCATGCAGAGCGGCAGGAAAACTCGGTATTGAAGGAAAAGACTATGTAGTGCAGGACGGAGACATCATGCATTTCCTTTTCAATGTCTGATCCCTTTATCACTCTGCCTGGCAGTCAGGGCATTACTATAAAATGAAACAGGGTAGTCAGTTCCGGACTACCCTGTTTCATTTTATCGCCGTTTTAACGTTTTTTAATAGAAGCGCGCCCTGTTGTCAGTGACATCAGCATCCTGTATCATGACAGGCACCAGCATCTGAAGCTCATACTGCGACATCTGTGCGTCACGGGCCTTCGCGTCATCTTCAGTAAAGAAAGCGCCTGTATCATGGGCAGTGACCTTATATACGTATACGCCTATGCTGCCGGCAAGCGGTGCTGATATCCTGCCCGGTTCAGCCACAGATATGGCACCTATGAACTTAGGGTCAAGTCCCTGTGAAGTCATGGAAGCGAATGTGACGCCTTCCTTTGTGCTCACTGTGGTCTCAAGTGCAGATGCAATAGCCTCCATGCTGCCGAGACCCTTTATCTTCTCCGCAACTTCAGCCGCAACCTTCTCTCCACGTTTTTCCGCATAAAGTACAGACTTGATTCCTGAAGCCACTTCAGAGACCTTTGCATATCCTTCCTTGTGGATACCCTTGAGGGCAACTACAAAGAAGTAGTTGTTGTTCACTGTGATGATATTGGATACTTTGCCCGGCTTTTTCTGCTCGAACACCCACCTTGTGACTTCCTTTGTGTCATCTATGGACCCGAGTCTGTCAGAGCTTTCAAGCATCCTGTTCACCGGATGTGCATAAAGCCCTTCCTCTTCCACAGCTTTCCTGAAATTCTCGTATTTTCCTTCCGACTTGGTGGCTACGGCATTCGCCTTTGCATAATACTCGTTGAAAGTCTCCTTGCTTGCAAGAGTCTCCCTCTCAAGTATGGCAACCTGTTTCTTCTCAATAGGCTCTGTCCTCTTTGTCACTTCAACGATATGCTTCCCGTACTGGGTGTCAAGAGTGAAGACCGTATTCAGCCTTGCAGTCATTACGCTTTCGAATCCAGGGATCATATAAGTCTGGGTCATCCAGCCAATGTCTCCCCTTTCAGGAGCGGCGGTATTCTGGTCGGCAGAGTACAGTGCAGCCACATTGGCGAAACTCTCCTTTCCGCTCTTGAGAACTTTCACAAGGCTGTCCGCGAGAGATTCCTGCTCTCCCTGGAGAAGTATATGCCTTACATATACAGAGTCAGGAATCATCTTTGTATCCATGACCCTGGCTACATAAAACGTATTGTCCTTTGTGAAGACCTTGGATGCACCTTTACCGTCATTGAATACAAAATCATTGATTTCCGAAGATATGGTGTTGAGCTCCCCTCTCTTGTAGTAATAATCCGAAAGCTGCCTGTCGGAATTCTTCAGAAGGAAGTTCTTCATGTTTTCGGTGGTGGCGAACTCGTCATATACATCAGTGATCATCTTGTTGGTCGCCGCTATATCCTCATCCGAAGGTTTCACCTCTACCACCACATACTCTATATCACGGCTTGCAGGCTGCTTGTAGAACTTCTTGTGTGAATCATAGTATGCCTTTATCTCGCTGTCTGACACTACAATAGTGGAATCTGTCTGGAAGCTGTACGGCACCATTACGAATTCTACGTCTGTCGTGTTGTTGTTGTCCTCGACCTCACGTGCAAGCATCAGAGGGTTTGTAAAATCGCTCTGCGAGAAAAGTGAACCGTACTTGGCATAGTACTGCTGCGTGTATATTGTGTTCTGCAGATAGTCCCAATAAGCCTTCAGAGACCCGCTCTGGTCGCTTGATGTCTGCTGAACGAACTGTACAAACCTGTCTTTGGAGAAATTGCCTGACTCATCCATGAAAGCAGGATTCTGTGATATCATAGGGGATACCATATCGCCTGTAGTAAGGGATATCATCTCCGCCTCACTGACGCTGATGCCGGCAGCCTTGGCATTCTTGAGGAAAAGGAACTTGTTTATAAGCTCCTGCCATGCCTGGTTTCTGATGGCAACCTGCTGCTGTTCAGTACTTACAGAAGATCCTGTCATGATCTCATTGATTGAAGTGTAATACTCCACATCTTTCTGGAATTCATTGTATGAGACTGACTTGCCGTTGATTTCACCTACATCGTACTTTGAAGACATTGTCGATGAAACGGACTGGAGTGTGCTCGGGTCGATTATGAATGAAAGCAGGGCCAAAGCGATTACCACTGTTATGAAAACACCGAGCTTCACGCGAATTTTTTCAAGAACCGCCATTTTTATTATATTTTTAAATTATTATCAGTTATTTTATTGCGGGCTGCGAAGATAGCAATTTTCCTTCAATTCTTCACTATTTTTCAGGAAAGGGACCTATAAAATTAGCAGAATCCACCGAAACCTCGGTGCTGTCCTGCTTTACATAAACGAAACCGTAAAACGGCTTCAATATCTCAGCGTTCCTGGCCCTTTCGTCAGACTCCATCCCGTAACCCTGCATAAATCCTTTAGGGGAAAACATCTTCACATAACAGTCAGTGTATATCTTCTTGTTTATCCTGTCCCAGTACAATGTGTCGGTTTCCATCCTTTCTTGCTTTATGACGTTCTTCACAACGACATTGCCGAACGCAGACCATGTTTCAGTATCCTTGTCCTCGAATTTCTCATGCCTGGCATTGTCTGAAGTTATCTCTGTCTCCAGAAGCCCCTCCTCGTTGTATCCGTAAACCGCGAATCCCTCAGGGAAAAGCTCGTATGAGACAGAATCGTTCTGGTATCTTTCCATCCTGTCGGCCTCCATCCTCATCTGCAGAAGGCCGTTTTCGGACTGGACGACAAACATCCCTTTCACCACCTGCACAGGTACCGACGCCAGGTCAAGATCCTCAGACTGGGAAATCCTGCTCTTGCAAGAATAAACGACGAAAGCAACCGCCGAGGCGGTTGCAATCATCTTCAAGATATTTATATGTCTGTCCAATTAATCCTGGGTTCTTACTGTTGTCACAGCCCTCATGCCTCCGCATGATACAGTATATGAATCACCCTTGTTGTAGTTGTACATGAACGCCTCTGCAGTCTGAGGGAAATACTGGCTGTACTGTGATATGAGGTCATTGGCGTCTTCAGCAAGTGTAGGATCAGCATTCTTAGCCTTTACGAGATAGTCGACCGCTACCCAGTAAGGGGCCCTCTTTTCAATCTCGTTTCCAGGGCATACCTGGGATCCCCAGATAGATCCTATGAGAAGATAGCATTTTCCTGACATGGCCTGGTCAAGCTCGGCGGCTTTGAGTGCGCTCTCAAAGGCCTTGGCATTCGCCTTGTTCTTGTAGCAGAATGCGGCGAACTCGAAATAATACTGTGCATCCTGTGCAGCATCCGTATCTTCAGCGTCTATGGCCTCCTGTATGTACTTGGTAGCATTTTCCACATCGTTCCTGTTTGCATAGAGCTTGTATACGAAATAAGCCGATGAGGATGAAGGGTCAAGTTCATGCATCTTGTTGGCTGCGTTGAAGAAGAGGTCATTCTCCACACATCCTTCAGTCGAGCCCATAAGTTTCACGATATTGGTTACAAGGGCAAGGTCATCAGGATTGGCTTCAAAACGAGGCTGGAACAGGGCGATGAGGTTGTCGCAGCTTGCCACGTTGCTTGTTGCAAGAAGGTTCTCGATGTCAGTCCTCATTTTCTCGGTATTCTCGTCAGCAGGCATCTTGTCCATATAAGACATGGCCACGCTGAAATCGTTCAGCACGTCATCCGCAGTGAGCACACCGCTTTCATAAAGGCTGCATGCGGCATTGAACAGGAAAAGGAAAAACTGAGGACGTGAATTCTCCTTGTTAACGGATATGATTGACTTTAGTCCTTCATAAAGGTCTTTCGGCTCGTCCTGCAGGTAATTGACCATATCAAGCCCTTTGTTGTTGAGAGCTGTCTCGGCATACTTAGGATAATACTCGGCCCTTATGTCATGTATCTTGAGGAGTGAATCCACAAGGGCGCTCTTGTACACGGAATTGTTCTTGTTCTTTGCGATGAGCTGGCGCATAAGAGTGGTACCGTCAATCAGCATGGTCTGATTGGCAGTAGGAGGGCAAAGGCTGTAGGCCTTTCTCCAGTTAGGAAGTGCGTCATCGTAGTTCTTCTGCTTGTAGTACTCCTTGTAGTAAGAAAGGTACTTGATGCATTCAGCACTGTCTGCACCGTACTTTCCCTGCCCGGAAAGTGAAATGCTGCTGATGACCATCATCACAGCCGTCATAAACAATAGAGTCAATTTTTTCATTTTATATTCAATTTAGCGTTATTCATACTGTGTCTTGTGGAACCAGAGGTCATGTATGTTGAACCCGACAACAAACATCACATAGCGCTCCCTCACCATATTGTGTTTGAGAGACCCCTTCTGTCCGATATCTATTCCCAGGCTTATCCCGTTATACAGCCTTTTTATAGGCAGAGTGACACCGAAGGTCACCCCCATGGAATTTACCTTGTTGCCGTCAAGCCTGTAATATGATTCATCATAGTAAAGACCTGCCCTGTATGCCATTGTCTTCCTGTAATACCTGATGTCATTCCTGTTAGGCACAATCTCAAACCCTGCCTTGAACGAGTTTGTGGCGGTAGTGGTGAACTTCACGTCCGAATCGACGGAGAATCCCGGGGTGCTGTCCATACCGGACTTGTCCCATCCTGACCTCAGATAATTCAGCTCCACGCTCCACTTGTCCCCTTTTTTGAAAGATACCCCTACACCGAGCTCATCGGCGATCTTTATACCGGAGTTGTTTGAATAGCTGTATCTCAATGTATCTGATATAGAACCGAGTATGTCGTAATTCTCAGAGTTTCCGCTTATGCCTGACCCGAAACGGTACGTGGCACCGAATATCATGGACATGTCCTCTCCTATCCTCTGCTCATACTGCACCCCAAGCTTTGCGGTGGTGGACCTTATGAGCATATTGTTGACACCCTGTGTGCTGTTATATGATTCGTCAGTGAAATTCTGGCTGTAGACCTTGTCGAGGGTACCGAAATAATACATGACCTCAGCGCCGACGGACAATTTTCTCCAGAATGTAGCTGCTGAACCTGCAAACAGCTGATATACACTTCCTTCACCTGTAGCACTGTATGATACATGACCTGTATTTCCTATTATATCAGGATCAGTGACCCTGGTGGTGAAACTGTACCCGACGTCACTGAAAGGGGTGATCCCTATCATGAAGGCGGAAGACCTGTATATAGGGAATGACATGACGAAGTCGTACATGTTGAAAGTGTTGTTGCCGGATTTAAGGCTGCCCTGCCTGTAGATGGTGTTTTTCTGCGACAGGCCCACATCGGCCATGAAAGACAGGGAATCCCTGGCTGTGATGGATGCCGGGTTGAGATAGTTTATGAACCTCTTGTTCCTTGTGGCTATGCCCACACCCCCCATGCTGCTGTTGAAAGCCGTGCCTTCCCTTCTCAATTCGCCTATACCGAAAATAGAATAAGGGGTATATGCCCCGTACGCCCCTCCCTGAGCATATGCAGAAAAAGGAAGTACGATTAAACTACACAGTAAAAGCGCCTTAATGAATGTCCTTAACATACCCGTCAGCTATTAAAGCTAATCCCATCAATACTTGATTACAAACTACAAAGATGGAGTTTTTCATTCTTTTTGCAAAATAATTTGCATCACCTCCGGTAAAAACGACTATATTTTCCGGAAATCTGTCAATATATCCCTGTATTTCATACTGCATTCCGGTTATGATACCGGACTCTACGGATGACTCAAGGGATGTACCTTTTTCCTGTATAGTGACAGGCGTATCATATAAAGGTATATTCCTTGAGTATCTGCTCACGGCCTTGAACCTTGTCCTGCATCCGGGTGATATGTTCCCTCCGGAATACCTTCCGTCCGTGTCCAGGAAATCGACTGCCATGACAGTACCGAAATCCATCACCGTACACCCTTTGCCCCTGAAAAGGTATCTTGCGGCGATAACGGATGCGGCCCTGTCCGGGGAAAGGTACGGAGGAAGTCCGTGTGACAATACCTCCTCAGTCCTGTTCCTGTCCATGACCACGAGTTTCCCGCACCTGTGCCTGAAAGCCTCCTCGCTGCCTTTCGGGATATCCCTGACAGTGGATATGACCATGACATCAGGGATATCCCTGCTGACAAGCCCTGATATGAACTCGGTTATCTTCTCTCCCTGATAACGGAATGTCTTCCCGAGAGTCATCCCGTCTGACCATGCGGCCTTAAGTGCTGTATTCCCTATGTCTATTATGAGATTCGGCATATCCGGCTCAAGTTAGTTATTTTTATCAAGTAAACAAAAAACAGAATATGCTTTTTTCAGGTCAGGTATGTTCCTGACGAATATCCTGAGCTTGTTGTCTGTCTGTTTGAGTTCGAAGACACTGCTGTTCTTGTTTATGTTCTCCACTATGCCCTCGAATTTCCTGGAGCGGTAATACTGCGACATGGGGTTGGACAGGAAGAAGGCTATCATCACACCGTTCTTGATTATCACCTTCTCGAACCCGAGCTTACCTGCCAGGTTCCTTATCTTCACAATGAAGAACAGCCGCTCAAGCTCTTCAGGTATTTTTCCGAACCTGTCTGAAAGGCGGTCCTTCATGGTGTCAAGCACCTTGTCGTCCTTTACGGAATCAAGTTCCTTGTATATCCTTATCTTCTCCGCTGTGACATTTATGTAATCGTCTGGAATAAGGGCTGTCTGGTCAGTCTCGATGGTACAGTCAGAGACAACCTGAGGGGTGACGCTCCCCACAGCATCCATCCCGGCCTCCACACCAAGCTCCTCCATAGCCTCGGCAAGTATCTTCTGGTAAGTCTCGAGCCCCATATCAGTTATGAAGCCGCTCTGCTCGGCCCCGAGCAGATTGCCGGCCCCCCTTATGTCAAGGTCCTGCATGGCGATGTTGAAACCGCTGCCCAGGTCGGAGAATGACTCTATGGCCTTGAGCCTTCGCTTCGCGTCATCTGTGATGGAGACAAGCGGAGGGACTATGAGATAGCAGAAAGCCTTCTTGTTTGACCTGCCGACCCTCCCCCTCAGCTGGTGCAGGTCGCTGAGCCCTATGTTCTGCGCCTGGTTGATGATTATTGTGTTTGCATTCGGGATATCAAGGCCGTTTTCGATTATGGTCGTGCAAAGGAGCATGTCATAGTCCCCGGCCATGAACTCAAGTATCTTGTTCTCAAGCACCTTTGACTCCATCTGTCCATGGGCCACACATATCCTCATATCAGGGACAATCCTGTGCAGGATGTCATATACGGACTGGAGCTCCTCCACCCTGTTGTGCACGAAGAATATCTGGCCTCCCCTGTCAAGCTCATAGTTTATTATGCTCTTTATCTCGTCCTGGTCAAAAAGCATGATCTCGGTCTGGACCGGTATCCTGTTGGGCGGGGGAGTGCTGATGATGGAAAGGTCCCTGGCACCGAGGAGAGAGAACTGCAGGGTCCTCGGGATAGGCGTGGCGGTAAGGGTGAGTGTGTCCACCGACAGTTTAAGCTGGCGGAGCTTTTCCTTTGCCCCTACACCGAACTTCTGCTCCTCATCTATTATAAGGAGCCCGAGATCCTTGAACCCGAACCCTTTGCCAAGAAGCTTGTGTGTCCCTATCACTATGTCAAGTGTGCCGTTCTTCAGCCTTTCCTGTATGTCCGATATCTCCTTTGCGGTACGGAGGCGGCTGACGAAATCTATATTGCACGGGAAATCCTTAAGCCTGCTCCTGAAAGTATTGTAGTGCTGGAGGGAAAGTATAGTGGTAGGCACCAGCACGGCCACCTGCTTGCTGTCGGCAACCGCCTTGAAAGCTGCCCTTATCGCCACCTCTGTCTTCCCGAACCCCACATCACCGCACACGAGCCTGTCCATAGGGCAGTCGTCCTCCATGTCGGCCTTGACAGCCCTGACAGCCTTATCCTGGTCAGGTGTATCCTCATACATGAAAGAAGACTCCAGCTCCTGCTGCATATAAGTGTCTGGGGAAAAGGCGAAACCCTTGGCGCTCTTTCGCTTTGCATACAACTGGATAAGATCCTTGGCGATATCCTTAACCTTAGCCTTGGTGCTGTTCTTGAGATTCTGCCATGTCTTCGACCCCAGCTTGTTGATCTTGGGAGGCTCCCCGTCCTTTGAACGGTACCTGGATATCTTGTGCAGGGAATGGACGGAGACAAACACCACGTCGTTGTCCTTGTATGTAATCTTCACCACCTCATGCACACGCCCTTTGTCATCCCTCATCCTGACCAGTCCTCCGAATATCCCCACACCGTGGTCTATGTGCACCACATAGTCACCTATGTTGAAAGAAGTCAGGTCGTTTATTGTAAGCTGCTCGCTCTTTTCTACACTCCTCCTTATGATAACCCTGTGGAAACGGTCGAAAATCTCATGGTCGGAGTAACAGCATATCTTGTCATCATGGTCTATGAAACCGTTGTGGACATTCTTCCCGGGACAGAATCTAGGGAGCACCCCGTTGTTCTGCGAAAGTATAGAAGCGAGCCTGTCGAGCTGGGACTCCTTCTCACCATATATATACACCCGGTACCCTGACTCCATCCTGGTCCTTATGTCCTCTGTGAGCAGGTCGAAATTCTTGTTGAAGGAAGGCTGAGGGGTTATATTGAACTTCACGGCATCCTCATTCCTGCACGACAGAGGCACATCGAGATACACTTTCCTGAAAGGGGAGAGGCTGCCGAAGAAAGGGCTGTCCCTGTACACGTCCGAAGAGTCAAGCCATACCACCGCACCTTCAGGGAGGATCCCTGTAAGATACATCCCTTCCTGCCCGTCTCCGGATGCGAGGTCAGGATATATGTCCGCACTCCGGACATGTTCCCTGGAGAGCTGGGTGTTGCAGTCGAATATGTTTATGCTCTCTATCTCGTCTCCGAAAAAGGAGATCCTGTAGGGATTGTTGAAGGAATACGAGAAAATGTCGATGATGCCTCCCCTCACGGCGAACTGTCCCGGAGAAGCAACGAAATCCACTCTCTCGAACTTCTCGTCAAGGAGTGTCCGGACTATCTCGCCGTGGCTTATCTCCTGCCCCTGCTCAAGTTTGAGCAGCGCGCCGGATATCCTTTCGGGGCACGGTATCTTCTCTTCAAGAGCGGAAGGGTATGTCACCACCACCAGGAGGCCGTCCCCGCTGTACCCGGATATCTCGCTTATGGAAGAAGTGCGCTGGACACTTATGGATGACTTGTAGTTGCTCCTCTCGAGACTCCTGCCCGAATCCGGGAGGAAAAAGACCCTGTCCCCGTCTATGAGGGAATAAAGGTCGGACACGCAGTATTCCGCGGATTCGCGCGAAGGGGCCACCACAAGGTGCACACCTTCCGCGGCCACGGACGAGAGGACGTGCCATCTTGCGGAGAGATGGAGTCCGCTGCAGTAAACTTCTTTGCAGGAGCGGAGCCTGGATGACAGTTCCGCTGTAGATTTTCCACTTATCAACATTCGCCTCTATTTTTCTGTTGAAAACATGTTGAAAACCCTGTTGAAACTTAATGATAATTATTTTTGGAACATGGCCTCATGCCGTATATACAGACGTCCGTCCGGATTTCAAAATAAAATTATCATTTTTTTCAAGCACGTCCGACATATGGTTATCAACTGCCCATGCACAATTCAACTGTCTGGCTGTCAAGCATCCTTACACAGTTTTCAACATTTCAACAGCAGTATAAACAACAAAACGTATAAAATTAAATATATATATTTGTATATAATTTTCTGATGATGATGAACGGCAGATTCGACCCGCACGACGTCAGTGACGGCAAAGATAAAGAATTAGACGGAATAATAAGGCCGCAGGACCTCAAAGAATTCACCGGGCAGGACAAGATAATAGCTAACCTCAAGGTTTTTGTCAAGGCGGCAAAGTTGAGGGGGGAGTCCCTCGACCATGTGCTTTTCCACGGCCCTCCGGGGCTGGGCAAGACCACTCTGGCGCATATCATAGCGAACGAGCTCGGGGTTGGGCTCAAGGTCACTTCCGGGCCTATCCTTGACAAGCCTGGTGACCTTGCGGGCCTTCTGACATCCCTTGAGGAGGGAGACGTGCTCTTCATAGACGAGATACACAGGCTGTCCCCGGTGGTGGAGGAGTACCTCTACTCCGCTATGGAGGATTTCGTGATAGACATTATGATAGACAAGGGACCGGGCGCAAGGTCGGTGAGGATTTCGCTGAACCCTTTCACACTGGTAGGGGCCACCACAAGGAGCGGCCTGCTGACCTCACCTCTCAGGGCCAGGTTCGGGATAACCTGCGCTCTCGAATACTACGACACAGCCGACCTTGAGCATATAGTGGACAGGAGCGCATCCATACTCAGGATCGGCATAGAGAAGGAGGCCGCCTACGAGATAGCGCTCCGGAGCAGGGGCACTCCGCGCATAGCGAACTCTCTGCTGAGGAGGGTGAGGGACTTCGCCCAGGTGATGGGGAGCGGGAAGATAGACCTTGCCATCGCGAGATACGCCCTTGATGCACTCAATATAGACAAGAGGGGGCTTGACGCCGTGGACAACAAGATCCTGCGCACCATCATAACCAAGTTCAACGGAGGGCCTGTGGGGGCGAACACCATAGCCACCGCGGTAGGGGAGGACCAGGGCACCCTTGAGGAGGTGTACGAGCCTTTCCTGATAAAGGAGGGGTTCATAGTGAGGACACCAAGGGGAAGAGAGGCCACCGGGCTTGCCTACAGGCATCTTGGGTACGACAGGGATGCACCTGAAGAGAACCTTCTTTTCTGACACCATTTTACCATTTGTATGCGCACGATACTGCTTGTCACACTTCTTTTGTCACTGTCCGCCACTGACATGTCCGCATGCACCGCGGCTGTCATATCAGGGAGGGCTACACCGGATGGCAGGCCGCTTCTGTGGAAGCACAGGGACACCGGTGTGGCGGACAACAGGCTTGAGCATTTCACAGGCCCAAGGTTCAGTTTCACCGGCCTTGTGAATGCCGGAGGCAATATCGCCCCGAGTGCCTCCCCGTCCGACAGGGAAGTATGGATAGGGGCCAACACTGCCGGGTTCTCCATCATGAACACCGCCTCCTATAATATAAAGGATGACGATGTGCCTTCCTCCATGATGGACAGGGAGGGGATACTTATATACAGGGCTCTCGGGATATGCGGCACGATAGCCGATTTCGAGAATTACCTTGACACTCTTTCCCGTCCTTTGGGGGTGGAGGCCAATTTCGGTGTGATAGACGCTTCAGGCGGCGCTGCGGTATATGAGGTGAACAACACTTCTTACGTGAAGTATGATGTGGATGACCCTGCCGTTGCCCCTGGAGGATACCTTGTGTTCACGAATTTCTCTTTCTCCGGCAGGGAAGAGGACGTAAAAGGCTACGAGAGGTACCTTACGGCGTCGGCGATATTCGGCCGTGCGCATGAGGAAGGAGTACCGTTCACCCCGGGGTTCATCACAGATTCCCTTTCCCGTTCTTTCCGGCACGAGTTCATGGGGATTGACTACGGGGCAGATTTCCGCAGGATGCTGCAAGAGGGGCTGTGCGGGGGAATAGTCCCTGACCAGGACTTCATTCCCAGACGGAGCACGTCAGCCTCAGTGGTGGTGCACGGCGTGGCGGAAGGGGAGACCGCCGGGCATGCAGTGATGTGGACGTTGCTCGGGTATCCTCTGTGCAGTGTCTCTGTGCCTGTCCCTGTATCGTGCCACGACCACATACCTTCTTATATGAAGAGCTCGGACAGGTCTCCATGTTCCGGACTGTGTGATATGGCTCTCCGCCTCAAGGAAAGGTATGTCTTCAGGTTCAGGCTAAGCAACGGAAGCGACTACCTTGACCTTGAAAACGTGCTTTCCGGAAAGGAAGGCAGGCCGTCCCTCCTGTCCTGCTGCCGTGAGACCGAAAAGAAGATAAGAGAGGATTTCTGCATGCTTTACAGATCCTATCTGTCGGGCGGTATCACGTATGAGGAATATCTTTCCGGATATGACAGCATCTCAGCCCGATTTTTCGAAGCATACATGGAAAGCATGAGTGATTATTTGTATGAATCCTAACTTTTAATTGCTCATTTGCTTAAAAATCACTAAACTTGCGCAGAAATTTCATTAAACATCATAAAATGGCCGAAAAATTAATTTCTAAGATTCCTGAGGGTCCTTTGTCTGAGAAATGGACAAAGCATAAGTCTCAGATCCGTGTTGTCAATCCAGGCAACAAGAGGAAACTCGAAATCATTGTCGTCGGAACCGGACTCGGAGGAGCGTCTGCAGCTGCTACACTGGGTCAGCTCGGTTATAATGTGAAGGTCTTCTGCATAAGCGATTCTCCTCGCCGCGCACACTCGATCGCCGCACAGGGAGGTATCAACGCCGCGAAGAACTACCAGAATGACAATGATTCTGTCTACCGTCTTTTCTACGAGACCATCAAAGGTGGGGACTACCGCAGCCGTGAGGCAAACGTATACCGTCTTGCCGAAGTGAGCAATAACATCATCGACCAGTGTGTCGCTCAGGGCGTTCCTTTCGCAAGGGAATACGGCGGACTTCTTGCCAACAGGTCTTTCGGCGGAGCCCAGGTAAGCCGTACATTCTATGCCAGGGGCCAGACCGGACAGCAGCTTCTGCTCGGCGCATACGCTGCCATGAACCGCCAGATAGCCCTCGGTACAGTAAAGAGCTACCCGCGTCATGAGATGCTTGATGTGGTGCTCATAAACGGGGAGGCGAAAGGCATCATAGCAAGGAATCTAGTAACAGGTGAAATTGAAAGATTCGGCGCACATGCAGTGGTAATCGCTACCGGAGGATACGGAAATACCTATTTCCTCTCCACCAACGCGATGAACAGCAACGGCTCCGCAGCATGGCAGTGCTACAAGAAAGGGGCGTTCTTCGCCAACCCTTGCTTCGCGCAGATCCATCCTACATGTATCCCTGTACACGGCGACCAGCAGTCCAAGCTGACCCTCATGTCAGAGTCACTGCGTAACGACGGACGTATCTGGGTGCCTAAGAAGAAGGAGGATGTGGAGAGGCTCCGCAAGAAACAGATAAAGCCTTCACAGATTGCAGAGGAGGACAGGGACTACTATCTCGAGCGCCGCTACCCTGCATTCGGTAACCTCGTCCCTCGTGACGTGGCCTCACGTGCCGCAAAGGAAAGGTGCGATGCCGGATTCGGCGTGAACGAGACAGGCCTTGCAGTCTTCCTTGACTTCGCTACCGCGATAGAGAGACTGGGTGTGGACAAGATCCGTGAAAGGTACGGGAACCTCTTCCAGATGTACCAGAAAATCACGGATACGGATCCTTACAAGGAGCCAATGATGATTTATCCGGCCATCCACTATACAATGGGAGGACTGTGGGTAGACTACAACCTCCAGACCACTATCCCTGGACTTTATGCTATCGGAGAGGCCAACTTCAGCGACCACGGAGGAAACCGTCTCGGAGCATCCGCCCTCATGCAGGGACTTGCTGACGGATATTTCATCCTTCCGTACACGATAGGTGACTATCTTGCCACCCAGTTCAAGAATCCTAAGACAGATACCAATGCACCTGAATTCGAGGCTGCAGAGAAAGCTGTAAAGGCAAAGATAGACAAGCTCCTTTCAATCAAGGGAAAGCATACTGTCGACGAGATCCACAAGAAACTCGGCCATATCATGTGGGAGTATGTCGGGATGGCACGCAACGAGGCAGGTCTGAAGAAGGCCATCGAGCTTATCCAGGCACTCCGCAAGGAATTCTGGTCAGATGTTTATGTAGCCGGTGACAAGGACAATTTCAACCAGGAGCTCGAGAAGGCGCTGCGCCTTGCTGACTTCCTTGAAATAGGCGAGCTTATGGCACGTGACGCCCTTCATCGCCGCGAGTCCTGCGGAGGACATTTCCGCGAGGAGATGCAGACCGAGGACGGTGAGACCAAGCGTGATGACGAGCACTTCATGTATGTCGGCGCATGGGAGTACAAGGGCGATGATGTAGAGCCTGAGCTCCACAAGGAGCCTCTTGTATACGAGAATATCAAGATAGCTACCAGAAACTATAAAGACTAATTGAAATGGATTTGACTTTGAAAGTATGGCGCCAGAAAAACGCCAAGACAAAAGGACATTTTGAGACCTATCAGGTCAAGAATATATCTCCTGACAGCTCCTTTCTCGAGATGCTCGACATCCTGAACGAGCAGCTCATACATGAAGGGATGGATCCGGTAGCTGTTGAGAGAGGCTGCCAGAGCAGCGGCCCTGTATCTTTCGACCATGACTGCCGTGAAGGTATCTGCGGTGCGTGCTCTCTTTACATCAACGGAAGGGCCCATGGACCTGATGACGAGGTGACCACCTGCCAGCTGCACATGCGCAAGTTCAAGGACGGTGACACTATCACCATCGAGCCGTGGAGAAGCAACGTCTTCCCTGTGATCAAGGACCTGGTCGTAGACCGCAAGGCATTCGACAAGATCATGCAGGCCGGCGGCTTCATCTCGGTGAATACCGGCGGAGTCCCTGACGGCAATGTGATTCCTATCTCCCATGAGATTGCCGAGGAGAGCATGGACGGTGCAGCATGTATCGGCTGCGGTGCCTGTGTAGCCACCTGCAAGAACGGTTCTGCTATGCTTTTCGTAGCCGCACGTGTAAGCTCACTCGCGCTTCTTCCTCAGGGCAAGGTTGAGACCGCCAAGAGGGCCAAGGCTATGATCGCCAAGATGGACGAGCTCGGCTTCGGTGCCTGCACCAACACCCGTGCCTGCGAGATGGAGTGCCCTAAGCATGTGACTATCTCCCATATCGCACGTCTTAACAGGGAGTTCCTCAAGGCTAAGTTCAAGGATTAGTTTTTCACTTTTCAATATTGAAAAGCCGGCTTTCCATGCCGGCTTTTCTTTGTATGCTCGGCATGAGTATCAGCTAACGGGTGCAAGTCCCTAATGAGCCCTGATAGCGGGAATCATACAGCCCAAAGCAAGGGTGTCCATCGCGAGGTGGAATCTGAAAGAAGCTGGCGGCAAACATCTGGTCTGACGGACAGAAACTTCATATGAATCGGACTTCCGGCAGATAAATAGGACGGCATCCGAAGGGTATTCCGGAGTGCAGACCTTTATGGAGATAGCGGATGATAAACTTGTGGAAGTGCAATCTGAAGGGAACAATCTGATGGAGCTCATCCTGAGTCCGCATAACCTGAACGCGGCATACCGTCAAGTCATGAGGAACGGAGGGGCAGGAGGTGCCGATAAGATGGAGACGAGCGAACTGTTGCCATACCTTAAACTCCACAGAGACGAATTGATAGGGAAACTACGCGACGGGAAGTACCGGCCGAATCCGGTGAAGAGGGTAGAAATCCCGAAGGACAACGGAAAGACACGCCCGTTGGGAATACCCACGGTAGTAGACCGTCTAGTACAACAGTCCGTCAGCCAAGTTCTGATACCGCTTTACGAACCACAGTTCAGTGACAACAGCTATGGCTTCCGTCCACATCGCAGTGCCCAAGATGCATTGCACAGGGTTCAGGAGTATGCAGACCAAGGATACCGCTACTGTATCGGACTTGACCTGGAGAAGTCCTTCGACAGAGTGAACCACAGCAAGCTGATAGAGGTACTGTCCCGGACCGTGAAAGACGGGAGGGTGGTGTCACTGATACACAAATACCTCAATGCAGGAGTAATAGTGTCACATAATTACGAGGAAACGACAGAGGGCGTACCGCAAGGAGGCCCGTTGAGTCCCATATTGAGCAACATCCTGCTCAACGAGCTGGACAAGGAGCTGGAGCGTAGAGGACACCCGTTTGTGCGCTATGCAGACGACTGCATGATACTTGTGAAAAGTCTACGGGCCACGGAGCGTGTCCGAGACAGTATCTCGGAGTTCATAGAAAAGAAACTGTTCCTGAAGGTAAACAAGGAGAAGACGGAAGTCGGTTCAATAGTAGGCAAGAAATATCTTGGCTATACGTTCTACTGAAGGAAAGACAGTAAATGTGGACTCTGCCTACACAGGAAGAGCCAATCCAAGTTCCTGAGAACAATCAAGCAGATGACGAGCCGAAGCAATGGGAAAGGCTATGCATGGATGAAATTACACCTAACCCGTTACATCCGAGGCTGGCTGACATATTACCGCTATGCCGATATGAAGACCTTTATCATATCAGCAAACAAGTGGTATAACCGCAGACTACGGATGTATATATGGAAGAGATGGAAACGCATCCGAACCCGTTTGGCAAACCTACAGAAATGCGGCATTCCCAAAAGACAAGCCTGGCAATGGGCGAATACCCGCAAGGGATACTGGCGAATATCCAAAAGTGGGATATTGACACGTTCCATTACCAACGAACGGCTGATATCGGCAGGGTATCCGTCAATCCTGAATCTTTACATCAAATTGCATCGCAGTTAAGAGAACCGCCGTATGCCGAACGGCACGTACGGTGGTGTGAGAGGTCGGAAAACGAAAGTAGGAAGAAAACTACTTCGTTTTCCTCCTACTCGATTTATCTTGTGGAAAAAATAAGAGAGAAATGACAAGTGTAAAACTAATGCTGAACAAGGACAGGGCGCACAGAGACGGTACCTATCCTGTTGTATTCCAGATTATCCATTGCCGCAAGAAAAAACTCGTGTACACGCCCTACAGCCTTTACAGGGAAGAATTCAACGAGAATACAGGTAAGGTATTTTACGTATCTTCATCTGTGCGTCCCAGAAAAGAAGTTGATTTTATTAACAATTCCCTTTCGGAACAATTTGAAAAAATAAGGAAAGTGATTTCCCGCATAGGCAAGGACGGGGAATATTCCGTATGCGACATAGTCTCGAGATTCAGGGATTGTAAGGGATATACTGATATATTATCATATTTCAGGCTGAAAATGGATATTAAGAGGCAAAACGGATGTTTCGGCACAGCGTCTGCCCTGAAAAGCACTATGCTCTCACTTTCTTCCTATATAGGCGGAGACAGAGTAAGCATAAACAGAATTGACACCGCCTTTGTAAAGGGATATGAGGAATATCTCATGAGAAGGGGAATAAGCAGGAACACGATATGCTATTATATGAGGAATTTCCGCTCTGTATACAACAGTGCAGTGATGGAAGGCTGTGTGCCGGATACCGTTTCACCTTTCCAGTATATATCCTCCAGTCCTTGTGTGACATTGAAACGTGCCATAAATGAAGACTCGTTGAGAAGGCTTCTCGAAGCAGACTTTTCCGATGACTTGCACCTTGATATGGCAAGAGATCTTTTCATGTTCAGTTTTTTCAGCAGGGGGATGCCGTTTGTAGACGTGATATTCCTGAAAAAAAGCAATATTTCAGATGGTGTAATCACCTACCGGAGACACAAGACAGGACAGAAGCTCCAGGTATCTGTCACTCCTTACATATCCATGCTGATAGACAAATACAGAAATCCTTCGGAATATGTCTTTCCGATTCTTGAAGGTACCTCACCTTCGGAGTTGCACGTCTCCTACAGGCTGGCTCTCGAGCGTACTAACAGGAATCTCAAGAATGTAGCTTCCAGATGCGGAATTACTCTGTCCCTTACTACATACATGGCCCGTCACAGCTGGGCTACACGTGCTAGGAATCTGGGTATACCGCTTCCGGTGATAAGTGAAAGTCTTGGCCATACATCCGAGAAGACCACCAGGATATACCTCAAGGAGCTAGACCGCAGGATTCTTGATGAAGCCAATGCTATGGTATCGGACTTAAGAAGTATATAAAAGTAAGTAAAACTCAATATTTTAAAAAAAACTTCCTATATTTGATACTGCTCTATCGTGGATAGAGCGCATATAAGTATTTATTGTTTCACAAAAATCTGTGAACCAGGTAAGTGTGTAGTATTTAACAACAATATCATGTTTCAGCAGCATCATTTTACTCAATATTAAGCACTCAATATCCTGCTGCGCCATATGTTGAACTGGTCCGTGCTGAAACAGCCATGAAACTTTCTGTTCACCGATATGGAAAAAATTTGATATGTTTACTTCTGAACATGATCTGAAAAAGGGTGAATGCCCTGTACTGATCAATGCCAACGAACACTGGACATGTATGAATTACAGAGCGGATGTTGGCACCGGATTCAGGATAATGGAGGCAGGTCCGGGCAGGATTGTCACCATAGAGCCTGACGGTTATTTCCATCTGTTGTTTTTCAAGACAGGGGAATGCAGGTCTGAAAGCATGAGATTCTCCAGAAGAATCTATTTTCCAGGACAGATGCTACTTCTGCCCAGGAACTATCTTTTCAAGGCGACAGCCGTCTCGGATATGAAAATAGTGGACATGTCTTTTGACAAACTCCTGAACAGATGTGACAAGCTGCAGCTGGAAATGCTTGTCCCCATATGCAAGAGTATCGAATATGCAGTACAGCCTGTGACAATGAAAAAGCAGATCATCGATTTCCTGAATCTGATTACAGAATGTATCGAATCAGGACTAGGATGCGCCCATTACCATGTGCTGAAACATCAGGAACTGATGCTATATATCAAAGCATACTATACAAAAGAGGAAATCGCAACTCTCTTTTATCCTGTGATAATGACGCAATCTGATTTCAAAGAGATTATATACAGCCATCCAAACATCTATTCGGTAAATGAAATGGCGGACGCGGCAAATATGAACAGGACAACATTCCTGAGAAGATTCAAGGAGGAATTCGGAGAAACCGCGGGTGTATGGATAAAGAAAAGACTTTGCCAGAATATACTGTATGAATGTTCAAATACAAAAAACACTATAAAAGATATAGTATACATATTCAATTTCTCTTCACAGAGCTCATTCAACAGATTCTGCAGAAGATATTTCAGGTGCACTCCGGGGGAACTTGTCACAAGGGTACGCGAAGGGCTGGTTATAAGAGAATACGAATCATGTATGGAGGAAAAATGAAAAGGAGGAGAAAATCACGCTCTATCCACGATAGAGCCTGACGGGTTTTGTCTGACTTGTGGAGGTCATGCAATGAAAGAGGGAGTCCCGGACTTTTCCGGAGCTCCCTCTTATTCTGGAAACAATCCATACTGCAGGTCAGAGTCAGTTCCAGGCCAGACAATTTATGGTGTGTTTATGTGTAAAATGTGTATTTTGCAAAGCAAACATCGAACAGTCAGTCCACAGCACTGTCCTCAGTCATGGAAGTTTCCAGAAATATACTGTTCGGCTTCTTCGGCAGAGACATCCTTAAGTACTACTTTCATGGACCTGTCCAGGAGATAGATGGTGGGCGTCGCCCTTATTACATACTCTCTGCTTTCGTACAATCCGGGGGAATGTATCACTGTCCATCCGCCCGGAAGCTCAGGTAGATGCTTTTCCCACATGATGGTGTCCTTTCCGGGGTATACGGCAAGAATGCCGAGTTTGTGTTCATTCACCGCGTCTCCTATCGCTTCTGAGCCGGAAATGTATTTTTCCACTCTTTCACATTCCGGACATCCGGGTTCATAGAAAATCAGCAGTACAGCTTTTCCGGACATGCTGTACAGGCGGAATGATTCTGTTTCACTGTCTGGAAGATACCCTGAAATGTCGGATGCCGGTGTACCCGGGCGGTTCTTCAAAGCGGATTCAAGCTGCCATACGGGCCTGATCCTGTACTCTTCCGGTATATCCGGAAGCCCAAGGAAACTTTGCAGGCAAGCTATCCAGATATTTTCATTGCGGTAAGGGGAGTTGGGGTCATCGAAATAGGTTTCAGCCAATTCTTCTATGCGCAACAGCATGTCTAGTCTGGATGAAGCTTTCCTGAACATAATGGAAGCAGGTCTTGATATATCACCGGAAGGAAGCCTGAGCATGATCCAGCTCCATGTAGCGAATGCCTGCTCCAGTGAAGCGGAATCCGTGAGCCATGCTTCATCATCCATATCCACGCTGTCCCAGTAATGTTCAGTTATCCACTTTATTTTCTGATTACCGGCCAGAGAATCAGGTGGAGAAGGAAGTTCCACCTGTCTTCTGACCTGCTGAGGCCCTGCAGCACAGGCCCCAGCATTGAAAATAAACAAAAGGTTTAAAGCGAGTATGATATGTATGGCCGTCATTTTTATGTGCATATTCAGTTAATGTCTTATCTGATGAGGTCTGCTACACAGCGCACGAATATTTTCTGGGTACCGAAGGCCATATTGTCATTATAGACAGGTGTACCGGAAGTGGTGTTTCCCGTAATGGTTACCTTGTAACCGCTGTGCCAGTATTTCGAGTCCTGTATGTAATAGCCTGTCCCGTGCTTATGCACCACCAGATGAGGATAAAGCTCCATCGACCTGTTTTCTCCAAGTTTGTACTCAAACTGCCCTGTCAAGAACATGTCCATCTGGTTTGCAGAGCATATGAATCCTCTGCCGTTTGACTCAAAAGAGTTTCCTACACTCATATGGTCGTTGAACTTTCCTTCGTTCTCCCTTGCTATTATAGCTGCCATTTCCTCGTCTGTAGGATATCTCCAGTTCAGTCCCTGTACCATGTCCTCAGGATGCTTCGATGCGTATGTGGCGCAAATATTCTCATACCGTCCGTCTATATATCCTCCTCCGATGGAAGATGTCCCTGAAGTCTCCCTGCTCTGGTTGCGGTCGTACTCTATGTTAGACAGAGATGAACCGGTGACGTTCTGCCATGACTTTCCTGTCACTTCCATCGCTTCCGGACTTGCTACTATGGTTTTTCCTCTTACCTCAAGCACTTCTCCTACCCCGGACTGGAATATGGTGGATTTCAGTTCAGGAAGCGGGGAACTTCCGTTGTATATGGATATGTCTATCTGGTCGTTTTTCTGTGAAGGGAACAAGGCGTTCCTGTTGTTTGCCGCAGAGAAAGTTATGAGCCTTGGGAACAATGCTTTGTATACGGTGAATTCAACCGTCCCGGCATTGTCCGCATTATCGGCTATGTTGCTCTGCCTTATGGTAACAGGTGAGGGAAGGGTCTGTGTAACGGCTCCTTTTTCTGTTGAGACAGTGTTGTCATATGCACAGTATGTCCCGTATCCCATCAAGGTGACAGTGCCTCTGGTACCCAGATACGGGAAAGTCTGTTTTCCTTGCTCCTTTTCTGCTTCCCTTTCAATAGTGATTTTCAGCTTGTGGCCTTCAGATCCAGGATTGGCGGCAATGTTCACTTTCTGATCAGAGCGGAAAGCCAGGCGCGGCCTTGTGTAGCCGTATTGTTGCACTGACGAGGCATCTTTCCATGAACCGTCCCTCGGGTCCTTCCACTGCAGTTTCAGTGTCCTGCTGCCATAGCTGTCATAGGCCGGGAAAGCGATAGCGGACTGTCCTGAAGGCTGGAACTTATGTACAGACCCCTGCTGTACCCCGGAAGCGTCTACAAATCTCATATCTATCTCCGTCACATTCACACTGCCGCTGAATACAGGCCCCGCATGTCCTGCCGCATCAGTTTTTCCAGGCATGGCACCTGCGAAAAAGCTGTTTGCATATCCGTCCGCGTCATCTGTCCAGGAGACACTCTCCGGTGCTTCGACATAGTATTTGTACTGGTCTATAACGAGAGTCCGGGTCTCTCCTCCGGATGAGGCTGTAATTCCTGATGCCCCGTATCTTACGGCTACCTCACGGGAGAATTTTTCCCCAGGGGCGGAGCCGTATTCGGATATTGCAGGGATATCTATTGTGAGCTTCTGTGCCGAATATGCGGCAGCTGACTTCACTTCAGACACATTCCCGCCTGCTGAAACTGTCCAAGCGGCATTTGTCTTTGCGCTTACTACAGCATTGCCTCCGCTTGGAGGAAGTACTGTGACACCTTGATCCTCAGGAATTATCGATGCCTCATCAAAATATGCAGGAGTTGTACGCAGGAGAGTGACTTTCGTTTCACTCTGTGATACTCCTTGCGGCAGACCGGAGGCATTTGTACTGAAAGTTATGTAAGTGGAATGCTCTGTCCCGGCTGCATCAGGGGTATCCGCGTTCGTCGATCCAGCGCTCCTGCCGGTATAGTTGCGCGGATTGAATGTTATATATCTGCCATCTTCATTCTGTTCACTTTCTCTGACAATATAGATGGTGTTATACGTATCTTCACCCAGCCCTCCTTTCATGGTATTTCTGTCGGGAGTAACGCTTGTGCACACCCTGTTCCAGTCTGTAGTGCTGTTTCGGTCTTCGGCCATTTTGACATTGGCATTGGTGCTTATTTTCAGCTTTATGCTTCCTGCTTCCCTTGTATCCCCGAAATCATGTTCTGTCCAGTCTGTGGATATGACAGGGGCCGGTGCCTTCTGGTTTATCTTGAACGGTGTATTGTCAAATTCGGGATCGTCGCTTGCAGGGTGGAACAGGAATGTGCGCGGCCGCCATGAATTGTTTGGTTCGAAACTGGCAGACAGTACTGTTTCTCCTGACCTGTACGGATCTTTTGAAGATCCTTTTTTCACTGTTACCTGGTCAGTATCTGTATTTTGATCCTGGGCATTCTCAATGGTGTATTTATAAATCCACCAGTCTACTTCCGATGTGACACGGATTTCGAAAGCCTTGTTTCCTGAAGCGGCCACATCATCCAGGGTAATTACCCCGAGGGCGAGGTTTGTGGCGAGCTGCTCTACGGTGACAGTACGGGCTTCTATCCTTCCAGTGCCGTCCTGCCCGTCATCAGCTATATATATCGTAATGAGACTGGAAAGAATGCCGCTTACATCAGATGTACGTTCCTGAGGCAGGAGGGAGAATACTTTTGTTACAGTATTTGTATTTTCATCTGTCTGTGTATCATCAAGCTTCAGTATTTCTGTATCTTTCCATTTTATGTCACCTTCCAGAGACTTGACTGTGAATTTCACTTCTTTGTTGCGAGGCTGCACAGTCACTGTGATTTTTTTTCTGTGCTCTCCGGGGTTTTTCATGAATATCAAAGAAGTGGGCGTGACTTCTATATTCAGCAACACATCTGCTGACTGGTTCACATAGATTTTCTTTGTAAGGTTTCCTGACTTTATGTAGAAGAATCCTTCACGTATGTCATTTATGTCGGCATAGCCTCCGTTGCCTCCTGAAAGTGCAGGCCATCCGTTCACTGACACTTCAAGTTTTGTGCTTCCTGCATTACCTTTTTCAGTGCTGAATTTTATCCAGTCATAGAGCGCTGAACCGCTGTTTCCTGAGGGTTTCTCTATTGTCCATTCCTGTGACGATGTCACTGAAAGGATGCTTGTAGAAGCTTCGCGGTAGAAGTCCATGGTGCTCTTGTCCACAGAAAGTCCCTGCTGTCCGTAATCAGCGTCTATATCGGATTCCGACCATTCAAGTACATCGAAGGTAATGTCTTTTGTAGCATTCTTGAATGCACTTTCCTCGTCAGGGTACCCAGGTCCTGATACAGAGGTGATATTAATACGGTATCTGTTGTTCCTCAGCAGATTGTAATATCCACCGTCAGATTTGGACATATCTATTCTGTAGTACGATTTTTCCTGTCTTCCGTCATATTTTCCAGCCACGACGACACATGCCCTGCTTTCTGGGTCTTTTGCGTCAGAGCCGTTGTAGTTTGACGCTTCACCGACATATATCTGACGGAAGAAAAAGTCGGTGCCGTCTGCATTTTCAGCCTCATGATGTATTCCGGATTCCATACCAGTCACGGTCAGGCCCCCGCTTAATAAAGTCGGGGCAATGACTTTCTTGGGCTCGTTGTCAACCCAGTTATTTCCTCCTATATTCTTGTTCAGAGGTATCAGAAGAGACTTCTGCGGGATGTTATACACTATTGCCTCTGTGAGGATGAAGTTGTCAAGCCCGTTTACTGCCTGAGAGCCTTCAGCATCCATGTCTGAGTCTGTCCCTGGAGATGACAGCTTGAAGTCCAGTCCTATGTCAATCCTGGCGACAGAACGGAGAGGATGCAGTTCTTTTTTGACTACACTTGTCTGTGAGCTGACGGTCTCCCTGAATTCAGTGTACATCGGGAGATAGCGTGGTGTGGAGGTGTCCCATCTGCTGCCAGTATCGAAAGAAAGCAAGTCAATGAACGTTGCTTTCGCTGTTCTGTTATCTATTTTCCCAGACGCCAGCAGCATATCCACTTCATTCGACGCGTTGGCCATCACGACGAACAGCTGCTGTCCGTCGGCTTTGGGAAGTACGGCCTGCCATGTATCCGGCCCGCTTTTGCTGGCTACAGTCTTGCCCGAATAATATTCGTTTCCTTCCGAATGTTTTTCAGGACCGAATACAATTATGTCCACGGTCTTGATTTCGCTTTCCTGCGCAGGGGTCAGCGAGCGGGTGGCTGTGCCGGCCTCGGCAGCTGTAAGCTTGAATGTCACGAGCATTCCCTCCGGGAAGTCTCCTCCAGTATCTATTGTGTTGTCCGGTATCCTGCCATCCGCTTCCAGGTTTTCCCTGGTGCAGGAAGACAGGAGTGTCATGGCAGCTGAAAGAGCTGCAACCAAGATATATATTCTTTTTCTCATGTCTAAAATCTTATCTAATCTGCCAGATCGGCTACGCATCGTATATACACTTTGTATTGTCCATATATCGGTTGAGGGACTTTATTATAATTAGGGTCCGATTGCGTACCGGTCGACTGGAAGACGTACGCCTGTTCGTCAAAGTAATATCCTGAATCTGTAATGTTCTTTCTGTTATTGTTGTGCACTACGTATAAAGGCATTATTTTCAATCCTCCGGAATTGAAGTCAGCCACGAATTCAGCCGTGAGGAACGCTATCTTGTCATTCTTGATATGGCACTCGAAGCCTCCGTTATTGAGATTGATATCGGTTTTATTTGAGAAGTGTCCAAGGCCTTCATCGTCAATGATGGCTTTCATTTCCGCAACGGTAGGAAGACGCCATTTCAGCGGTTTGACTTTCTCGCTTCCGTCAAGGGATGTATCAGTCTTGTATCTTTCACATATCGAAGTTCCGTCATTTGTGAGGAAGCCGGATATATTCTGGCCTTTGTCTTTACTGTAATTGGCTGGTTTTCTCCAGCTTCCACCCTGGTCACAATTAAGATATTCCCACATGTTTCCCGGTGAGGTACCGGCAATCTGATACCACGTATGATGATTATATAAATCACTTATATTTACAGCTTTAGGTGCGGCTACTATCGGTTTTCCACCTACAGTCAGTACTTTTCCTATACCTTGCTGGTAGATTTTGTTGCCGAAATTATTGGTGGCTGAGTTTGTGATATTCACTTTAGTATTCCCTGTATCATTTGCAGTAGCCCTGAATGCTATTCTGCGGTTGAACAGCGATTTGGTATTTATGCTTATGTTTGTTGTGTATGAACTGACTTTATTGTTGTCAAGCACAATGTCTTGCGACATCACACTGAATTCCTTGGCGCTGTAGTCACGATTCGTTGCACTGGCGTAGGTAGCATATGGAACGACTGTGATTTTACCTGTTGTGCCGAGATATGGACCCAGTTTTCCGCTACCGGGATTATTTGCGGATTCCCGTCCGATAGTGAACTGTATGTTTCCACCGTCTCTGTTCAGTTCTTGCGGGACGAATGTGATAGAGGACGGTATCTGGTAGCCGTACTGGGTCACTGCATTCCCCACCTGCGTCCACTGGCTGTTCCTCGGGTCCTTCCACATGACGATTATACTCCGGTTGCCCCATTTATCCTGAACACCGGTGTTCAAGGTGGTGCTGTTGCCTTTTCCGTCCAGTGTGATATCTACGGGTCCGGCTATATCACCGTTAGACTCAGTCTGGTAGCGGAGTTTCACGCTGATTTTTTTGTCTGGGGCATATACATTTTCTCCGAATTTTAGAGTGACAGCATGAGAACCGTCTCCACCGTAGGCTATGTTGTTGGGATATGAGTCTTTGTCCTGCCATGACACGGAAGGGGCTGTGACATAGTATTTCAGCTGGCTTAGTGCCGAACCTTGAACCTGGGTCCCTCCTGAGTTGTTTCCATCAGGCACATTGTAATAAAAATTCACCTGCAGGCTCTTCTTTTCTCCTGGTGTCGAGCCGTACTCTCCGACGGCAGGTACAGTCACAGCCGATTCTTTTGTCTGATGGCTGTAGTCAGATGCGCCATAGACACCGGACTGTGCTCCCCCTACTGTGGCTCTCCACCGGGCATTTGTCCATGAAGACAGAGTAACAGGGCCTCCGTAAGGTGATATAGCCCCGTCTATGTTGCCGTTTCCAGCCACTGCAGTATGGTCGTCAAAGAAGGCAGGTGTCTCACGCTGTATAGTGAGTGTGGCCGATTTCTGTCTGTCATCTGAAAGGCCTGCCGCCGCTGTGGTGAATACATACTGCACTTCCTTGACAGATCCTGCTGCTTTGGGACCGTACAGGTTTGATGATGTCTTCCTGTCTTCGTAAGTCCTCGGACGGAAAGTGACATATTTATCACCAGCTTCTTCATTGACTGTATATTGCAAGGTGTAAGTATCTTTTCCCACTCCTGAGTTGAATTCTGACCGTGAAGGAGAGACACTGTAGTTCACCAGGTTCCAGGCATTTTCGTCATAGCCTTGTGCAAAAGCTCCTTTGACCTTCGCATTAGTGTGTATCCTGAGTTTCAGTGTATCGTCTGCGCTCAGTTTGTCAGCCGTGAAACGCAGCGTGTTCCTGCCGAGTGAAATAAATGGTTCAGGGGCTTCCTGGGTGATTTCGAATCCGCTGTCCTGTACAAATTCATCCGAGCTGCTTCCTGCATGGAAGGTGAATACGCGCTGCTGCCAGGAGTTGTTAGGCTTGAATCTGACATTCAGGGTCTGCTCTCCGGACTGGAACGGATTGACATCGTTTTTGCCGCTGATATCTTCCGCCTGGTCGGTAGGGTTTTTATTCAGGTGGATGGCATTTATCCACCATGATACAGGCGATTCCAGCTTGATGCCGAAAGACTCGCTTCCTTCTGCAGGGACTACCTGAGCCGGGTCAAGTCTGTTCAGCGCAATATCTGTAGCCAGCTGCTGGATAGTCAAGGTCCTGGCCTCGATGCGGCCTGTGTCTCCTTTTATGTATATGGTGACCATTCCTGCCAGTATACCGGAAACAGTCCCCCCTTGGGATGCTTTCCTGTCGGCCGGCTGGAATGATATGGTGTATGTCTTTGTATTAGAAGCGGCATCTTCTGATCCTGTGTCTTTTCCGTCTCCATATACCCGGAAAGCTTCACTGAACGGGCTGTAACCATCCACTTTTCCCATATCATTCTCTTCGGATACTGTAAGGGTAGCTGTTGACGGCTGGACAGTCACTGTTATGCTCGCTTTGCTTGCTGTCTTCCTGAATATCAGGGTAGCAGGTGTCACTTCAATGTTCAGAAGCTCGTCTGCGGACTGTGTGATATTTATCCTCTGGGTCAGTGCGCCTGATTTTATGTAAAAGAAGCCTTCACGGGTGTCTTCGATATTCTTGCTGCTGTATTCTTTCACAGATATGCTGGCTACATCGGCACTGTCAGTCTTGACGGCAGCATTTGCATCAGGAAGTATTATCCAGTCGAAAGGGCCTCCTTCTGATTCCGGGGCGCTTACCGCCGTCCATCCCTGAGGATGATCGGTGTATATTGAAATAGCACTTGCGGATGCCTGTCTGTAGAAGCTGTGAGAAACCTTGTCCACAGAAAGCTGGTATCGTCCGTCATGGACGATGTTGTTCATCTCTCCTCCTTCTTCTATGGACTTTATGTTGTACGTGATGTTTACAGGACCGGAATTGAAGGCTTCTTCTGCAGTGGAGTAGCCGTTTCCGGTTATGCCTGTGATATTCACACGGTAGCGCCTGTTGCGCAGTATATCATGGAATGTAGTGGCGGTACCGTCATCATGGCTGACCATGTCTATCCTGTAGAAGGATTCGGCTCCCTGCCTGTATTTCCCTCCGATTACTATGCATGCCCTTTGGGAAGGCTGTTTCGGTGTGCTTCCGTCATTGTTGGCCGCTTCTCCGGTGTATATCTGCCGGAAAATGTAATTGCCTCCGGATGCAGGTTCAGGTGTGTATTCTATTCCGGAGCTGAATCCGGGCGTTGCTAGTCCTCCGTTTGCGATTGTAGGATTCGTTGCCTGTCCCGGCTCGGTACTGCCCTGTCCGGACCAGGCTATATTGTCTGATCCGGGTATAATCATGGATGTCTGTGGTATATTGTATACTATGGCTCTTGTAAGGGTGAAGTCTGCAAGTCCGGATGCAATGCCGCTTGTCGCTCCTGGATCCTCGCTGAGATTCAGGCCGATGTCTATCCTTGCCACTGACCGCAGGGTTTTAAGAGTCCATGGCGTATTGTTGTCATAGTCGATATATTCCTTTTTTTCTGTCCACATTGGAAGATGCCGTGGGGAAGAGGTGTCCCAGGCTTTTGAGGTGTCGAATGAAAGAGAGTTGATGAATTCGTTTTTCGAAGTCTGGCCATTTACGTTTTCAAGGGCTTTCTCTACTTCCTCAGAAGCGTTCAGCACGAATACATAGCAGTGCGGGTTTCCTGTACCTGTAGATGAGGCGTCTGTCTTGGTCAGGACAGCCTGCCAGAGCTGGCCGGTGCCTTTTGTGGCTGTTGTATGTCCTATATATTTCCCGTCGTTTCCGGTTTCCGTCGTGAATACTATGATATCTACGGTGTTTATCTCTTCCTCCTGTGCCGGAGTCAAGGATCGTGTGGCTGTCACCAGGGAAGATGCATCGAAACTGAACCTTACGAGCATGCCTTCTCCGAAGTCTCCTCCTGTCTGTATTGTACTGCCATTGCTGCCGCCTGGGGTGTCAAGCTCCTCACGGGTACATCCGGAGAAAAATCCAATCGACACGGCGGACAGCAGTGCAGTAAGGACAGCTAGTGTTTTTTTGCTGCAGTATTTCATTGTTTTATATTGTTTTATGTCGGTTGATACAGAAATTGTCTATTTTTTTTCCAGTTATTTTTCCGGTCTTATGTCGTATGGATGCCGGATTGTCAAAGCTCTACCGGGATGTCGTTGTCTTCCCAGTCGCGGACCTTGAATGTTATCCCGATTTCTATGTTGCTGTCCGGGTCCGGGACTGAAGGAGAGTCTATCGCACCGTCTTCAGTAGGGTAGCCCGCTCCGGAACACGATGTAATCTTCACGTCAAACCATCTGTTCCTCTGTACACTGGTCGCAGGTGTCTGGGACTGGTCCTCGAGAAATATCCTGTACCAACACTCGAAGTTCCGGTACGGCACGGATTCCCACAATTCCGTATCAAAGAACGGGTCGGCTTTAAGTGCAGGATCCTCATAATAATAGTTCACTGAGGCTTCTGAGGCATCCTTACGCCATAGCCTCCAGTATGTCCTATACGTCTGTCCGTCTACCGACTCGTCCGGAAGACTGTGTCTGTTTCCATCCAGGTCAAAGTAGCTTCTGCTTGATTCATCCCATCTCCATGGGTTCTGCCCGTTCCCGTCATACAGGACAATAGGACGGAAAGCGGCCTTGACAAGCAGTCCAGTGGTATTTTCCGGTGTGTTCACAGCTACGCGGTTTTCTGTCACATAACTTGTATATGTTCTGTATGGCTGGCTGTCGTTATAGTCAGGGGCGTCAGAGTATTTGCCCGTATGGTCAGGGAGGGAATAGAGAGGGGTTGTCCATATCCCATCCGTACCGGTGCGGGGAAGAAGATAGAACTCGTTGGCTACTGAAAGCGCTTTATAGGAAGGAGTTTTTTCGATATAACCGTACGGGGACATGTCATTGAGGTTTTCCCCAAGGGCGAGAGATACTCTGGAAATTAAACGTTCAAGGCTGATTTCCAAGATATTCTCCGTATCCGGCTGCAGAGTGACCTGCCTGATGCTGCTCATCGGTACAGTGGCTGCATCGTCCGGAAACAGGGTCGAGACTCCTCCTGGAATGGTGCACACTGCCGCCTTGAAGTCAGATATAGGTGTCACCCCTAAAGTAACTTCAGGATATGTCAGCCATTCAGGTCTGTCTGTACCGCCCTGGGATCCTGAAGTGCCGAAAATCTCCAGGTTTGCGAGTACAACCATGTCTTTTCTTCCGGAAAGTGCTTCTTCTGTGGAAATGGTCACGCTTCCGTCTGCCGCAGGCAGCAGAGATGATACCGGGCCTACATCGGTCCCGTTGCTGTCCATCCCGAACATTGTCTCCAGCAGACCTGTAGACGAGTTAAAGAGGTATATCCTGAAATCAGTGATATTGAAATCCATATTCCCAGGATTTCCGTTATATGTGCTTCCCGCGAAAACTGTTACGGATATTCCGGAGCGCGTTTCCGCATCTGGAGGATTGCCTATGTCATTCCCTGGTGTATGCTCGCTGCGGGAGCAGCTGTATGAAAGTATGAGAAGGAGTGGCAGCAGCCACAGAAAAAACTTATGGTCCATATGCTTAAAATCCATGACATTCAAATGCTTAAAATGTTTTGTCCTGCTGCTGTCACACTCCTGTATTCTGGTCTTTGACTACCCAGTCATTTACCTGGACAAGTACCAGCCCGGACAGGATGTCTGTCTTAAACTTGAGGTCGTAATGCTCTATCTTTGCCAGATCTTCGTCGGTCTTGATTGACGGGTCTTTGCAGATAAGTCCTGTCAGTGATTCGTCAAAGACGACATCCCCTGTTCCGGACAGGCGTATTGTCACTCTGGAATCATCCCCGATGTAGAGTGACTGGGTGCGTAAGGTATTATGCCAGCCGCTTTCTTCTGACCTTGAGACCGTAACCGTATGTCCCTGTTCCAGAGTGGAGAGCGGTTCATTTGGGTTTTCGGGAAGATATGTTATGGCTATCGGGGAGGAATCATCGGCCGGCGTATTGTCAAAACGGTAGTATCCATTGGATGCGGACAGGCTTATGTCATATTCCCCGGGACCGGCTATTTGGATATGTATGTCGTGTGTGTCCTGGGTCATATCCATGCTGCATGATGCGATGCGGCTCATAGGAACCTCAAGCGAAGCCTTTCCCCACAGCACAGCAGGCATGGTATGGCTGACTGTCTTGCCGCTTCCGTTGTCCTCGCATACGGTCTGGAGGACTGCAGAGTCAATATTCCCTGTGGAGCCAAAAGTATGGCTTGTCTCCTTCACGTTGGCCCAGCCTACTATGGTGTAGGATCCGGCCGGGAGAAGCAGCATCTTCTCCGCCACCATCCCATGTGGACCTGCGGTCATTTCCCCTGCAGTCACATGGCATGTCTCTACGAGCGTACCGTCTGCGTCATAGACGAAGAAGTCCATATGCTCCATTTTTTCAGGGAGCCTGTCCTCTCCTGTCTCGTTCCGGGTAAAGGTGCAAAGTATGTCCACTCCCGGAGCCGGACATTCGGAAAGGTCTTCTTTCGTGCAGCCGGACAGTACGTTTAGAAAGGCTGCTATGGCCAATATGAAAATAAGTCTCTGCATTGTCTTTGTCCAATAGTTGATACTGTCTTCTGTTTCTATTTTCCGTCCCCGGTGCGGCGGAGCAGATCTGCTTTTTCAAGTCTGCAGATTCCTCACCTGCACCGTGGAACGGAAAAGTATTTTACAAGGGGGAGTATTTTAAAGGTCTCCGACACCGGTGCTCTGGTCTACTGTAGTCCAGTCTGTAACAGTCACATTTACTGTAAGTTCTGCTGTTTTTCCTATAGGGTCTGTAGGCTCTCCGCCGCCATCTCCGCCGCCAGGTATGACACCGCCTTCTGTGTTAGACCCAGCTCCGTTGGCATGTGTGATATTGACGTTGATCAAAGTGTTTCTTGGGATTGCATATCTTTCTGAGAGGCTTGTAGCATCCTGTTTTCCCGTAATGTAGACACGGTAGTATGATATACCGTTAGTATATTCAACAATTTCTTTTTCCTGACCTTGTACTGTAGGTTTTACCCTATAATAAAGAGCGTCGAATACCCCTGTGGCTTTGGTTCTTATACGGTAAAAAGTCGCGCCTTTTGTTCCTGCTTGAGGATTGCTTCCATCGGCATCCACTGTCTGGTTCGGTGTGAATTTACCCTTGACTATTATGTATGTAGTATTGCCGAGCTGTGGATCTTTGACTTTATTTTCTGATACGTATACAGGATTGGCTGAAAATGTTTGATCTCCAGTTGCAGTACTTACATAGTTGGCTGCTGCAGTGCTTTCATAAAGAGGTGTGGACCATGCTGAAGACGGATAAGAAAAGTAGTACATTTTCTTGGCTATGTTCATTGCTTTGTATGTTATGTCTGTCAGGGTTCCGGCAGCATCCGGGTCAGCAGTGATGGCTGATGATTTCGCAGCTATCTTTGCGGCAAGTCTTATTAGGTTGACTTCTACAGAAGAGCCTCCTTCTGTGAGATTCACCGTGCTGTGGCCTGACATAGAAAAATCTTCTGTACCTCCGGTGGTACGCTGGGCGATTGCTGTTATGTCCTGTATTTCGAGCACGTCCTTCATGAATTGTGTCTCACTGTACCCTACTTTGAATTTCGCGTCATAGCTATCAAGGTTTGCAAGTACATAGACGCTTTTCTGGCCTGTGGTCACGGTTGCTGTGGCTTTTTTCTGGGCCACCACGAAATCGGCTACGGCTTCCATTGTTCCAAGGTCATTGAATATGTACGCCTTTGCATTTGTCAGTTTCTGCTCTTCGGTTGTCTGGGAGACAGCCTTGGAAAACGGTTCGGAGTTCGCGAAATCCAGCGAGATGTTCATCGTTGTCAGAGTTCCTGGCTGGATAGGAGTCTCCTCCTTCTGCTGCAATTCCTGTTTGTTGCATGCCGTGGTGAAAATCAGCGCGGCGGATGCCAGATAAATTAGGTGTCTTTTCATGAGTAAATAATTTAAATTAAGTGATATTGTTAATGCTGTTTCCTGATAATTTCCACTTCTTCCAGATGATGGTACTTGTCCCATTCACGGAGCATTTCCAGGTTGTCTGCCGCTTCTTCCATGTCTGGTTTCAGCTCCAGGGCTTTCATAAAGTATTCTTCGGCCAGTGCGGTGTCTCCTTTTTTCCAGAAGCAGACTCCACGCAGATTGTACGACTCTGCCTCAGGAAGTGGAAGGTCCCTTTTCTCAAGGATTTCCAGTGCCTTGTCGTAGTTCCCGGACGAGGCTGCATCTGCGGCTTCGTTGAAACGTATTGCTATACGCTGGTTTATGTCCGAACGGTTGATGACATCGAAGAATAGCTGCAGGTATCCGGCAGATCTCTGCCGAGGGAAAATCTCTTCAAGGAGGTAGGTATATGCCTCACCGAGTCCTTTCAGACGTACTTTACGTGCTTCCATATCCGGCTCTCCGGTAAGGATGTTCAGCACAGAGTCCCTCATTGGTGTGAGAGTGTCTTTCTGCACCTGTCTCAGAAGGTCGTCCCAGTCTTCTCCGCCGCAGATGATTTCCACTATCGAGTTCTCTGGCCTCACTTTCGCGTCAATCCCGGCAAGGACTGACCTGGCTCTTTCCGTGGCAAGCCGTTCATTCAGCTCCCTGCTTCCTTCCACGGACGCGTATCCGGTCATGATTACTTTCCTCAGACGCACGTCAGGGTTCTCGCTGATTGCCTTCAGGGCATCTTCGACAAGGGACATTCTTTTACGGTTGTCCGAAAGGTTCGGGTCCAGATAGCTCGACCCTTGCCTGAACTGGAATGCCAGGGCGGCAGACCTGTCTGCCCCGTCTTCCTGTGAGGCGCTGATGAAAGAGTTCTTTTCAGCCATTTCTTCTATAAGGAATTTAGGGACAGGGATTTCGCTTATCTTCGGAGAATAGTATACAGGCGGGAAGTATATTTGCTGAGATGATGTCAACGGAGTTCCTTCAAGTCCTGTCTGCTTGTCGCAGCATCCCTCGTACCAGCTCAGTGTCTCCAATTCGAGGTGTTCCATCCACGGTTCGTATGCCCATGTCTCCGTATAGAAAATGCTCTCACCTGCCTTAAGGTATATCGCACCTGTTTCAGAAACCCTTGGACGGGAACCGGAGAGGATGTCGGAACGCCTGTCTTTCAGTTCTTTATAAGGACGTTCTATGCGGAATGTCCGGAGTGCTTTGGTTGTACCTGAGTTTGTCGCCTGCGGTCTTACGACGAATGTCCTGTCGGCGGGAAGACCTTTTTTCACTGTCTTGAGTGTAAATGAGATCCTCACGCTGTCGTCATCCCCCAGTTCCATATGTACATGGCTTATCTCCGCGTGCCCGATTCGTACCGGACCGTCGTCTATTTTCACATTTCCTGCAGATGTCGCACAGGACAGAAACAGGATTGATGTCGCAATGGTGACTGTCATCTTATTTTTCATGGTTGTCCCTCCCGGAATTTCATTTGATCACGAATATTAGTGTCACGGCTGCTTTCGTCGGGCCGAAATAGTCTTTCTTCTTGTGCTCTATATGCCATCCGCATTTCTGGCATGCGTACCGGTCGTATTCAAGCCGTGCGTATCCTCCGCCTATTGTGAATTCAAAGCTCCATCTGGGAGACATTACCCAGTGATATCCGTATGAGATTCCTGCTCCTGCCGCCCAGCCCTCATGGCGGTATTGCCAGCTTCCTTTCCCGAAAAGCATAGGGAGCTCGTGTCCTCCTATGTTGTACATACTGTATAGTCCGTGGACTCCCAGGAAATGCCCTGCAAACCTGCTGCAGGTCCACCATCTGAACTCAGGCTGTACGGCCCAGTGCACAGCTTTCTTGTTCCCGTTTTTTTTACCGTCCAGGTTCCATGGGTTGTATCCGCCTGAAATGTCCAGAGTTGTCTTTTTCCCGAGACCGATTTCCATTCCCAGATTCGGAGTGTATGTGTAAGCTCCCTGGAGCAGGTTTGTTTTGATTCCGATTACTTGGGCTGAGATCTTTCCCGACATAGACATGGCTGCTATTGCCAGTACCAGTGACAGGACTGTGCGGCTGCCTTTTTTCAGGATTTTCATATGATTACACACTATATTGATTTTTACGCTGCAAAGTTGCACTGTCTTGCCGGATATGTTTTTACCATTTTGTGTCTTTATTTTGCCATTGTGTTCCTTGCGCTTTATAAGCCAGAAGTTCAGCTGTCTATTTCAGTTTCTTTTTATATTTCGTGATGTCTTTTGTGCTTGATTTAATCTGAATTGAGTTATGAGAAAATTTGTTTTTATTGAGGCTTTTGCTGCTGCAGCTCTTCTTTTTGCTGCCTGCCAGGCGGAGCCGGGTCCCGTGCCTGGGACTGAGGATGAAATCGTCCCGGAAGTTGTCAGAGAGGCTTTCTATTCCCGCTATCCTGATGCGGTTGAAGTATCATGGACTGTGAGTGAAGGTTTTGCCGTGGCTGAATTTTATCTTTTTTCAGATAGAGCTCTCAAATCGGAGGATGCCGGGGTGTCTTCGCCGGACATTGCATGGTTTGATATTCTTGACGGTACGTGGGAGATGACCAGAAGCGGTATTGAGTATGTGTCTCTTCCGCAGGAAGTACGTAATGCTTTCACTGACAGCAGATACTCTGAAGCCCCGTGGGAACGTTCCGGCAAAGTCGACAGGCTTGAACGTCGGGATGTGATGTCTTCAGTCTCGGAAACTTCACCTGTTGTCGTGTATGTTATAGGTGTTACCGGTGTACTTTTTTCTGACTTCTCACCTTCCCAGACTGTCTCTGTCGACCTTTATTTTTCACAGGAGGGGGTACTTGTCGATGAGATTACAGGATCGAATGACGGCAGTTATGTTGACAGACTCCCTCAGGAGCCTTCTAACGGGATTTTTTCTTACCTTCAGGAGAATGTCCTTTCTGCCGGAGGAAGGGTGATTGAGGTTGACCGCGAGAATGGCAGGACGGAGGTCGAGGCTGTCCTTGACGGCCGCCGACTTGAGATTTTCTTTGATTCGTCTGAAAATTGGCTATATACCGAGACAGGATACCACAGGCGTGACATTATGTCCGGTTATATCCCTGAAAATATCCTGGCCGCCCTCAGAAGCTCCGAGCACTTTGTATCTTATGACTATATTGATGATATAGAGTATGTCCGTGCAAGTTTTCCGGAAGGAATACGCACCTGGTGGGTGTTTGAGATAGATTCAGGACGGAATGATTTCGATGTTTTTGTTGATGATTCGGGGCTTATCGAGAAGCCGGCGGTCGGTTCCGGGGATGATACAGGAGGCCTGCCTTCAGGAGGTGATGTGCTTGATTTTATAAATACTCGCTATCCTGGCGCCCGTGTTCTCGGGAGTGATTATGACGACGGTTTTCTTGAGGTGGATATATTCCATGACGGGAATAAGAAAGAACTTAAGTTCAATGCCGGTGGTGAATGGGTTTCAACTGTCTGGGAAATCCGTGTGAGTGAGCTTCCTCGGGAAGTTTATGACGCTGTAATTTCCGGAGGATATACTTTTGATGACAATGAGGTTGAAGTTTTGGAGACTCCTTCCGTGTTATGTTATGTTGTTGATGCGCGGAGCGGCCGCAGGGAAGTAGTCCTTTATATCGGAGACGACGGGATGATTCTCAGTGTCCGTCATGATGACTGATGTCCAGCGTTTTTTCACGTGGGTATGGCCGCTTTTTTAAGTGCATGAGTGTGGCTTATTTTGATTTATGCCACACTCATGTCTTTTTTACCAGAGGAAATTGTCGAACGGATAACGGCCCGCGTGTATTTCCGCGACCATCTTGTATAGGTCGGAGCGGAGTTTGTCGATACCTATCTTTTGTTTTGCAGAGATGAATATGCAAGGGGTGTTCTCCTTCGCGATCCAGCTGTTCTTGAATTCCTCAAGGGTGTAATTTACGGGCTTTTTGGGCTCCAGGGAGAACTCGTCGTACTCCTCATACCTGTAGGCGTCGATCTTGTTGAATACGACGAAAATAGGCTTGTTTATCGCGTTAATATCCCGCAGTGTCTCCTCGACGACCCTGATGTGTTCTTCGAAGTTCGGATGCGAGATGTCTACAACGTGCATGAGTATGTCTGCCTCCCTTACTTCATCAAGTGTACTTTTGAAAGCTTCAACGAGCTGTGTAGGCAGTTTCCTGATGAATCCCACAGTATCGCTCAGCAAGAACGGGACATTCTCTATCACCACTTTGCGCACTGTCGTGTCAAGCGTCGCGAACAGCTTGTTCTCGGCAAACACGTCGCTTTTTGCAAGCAGGTTCATTAGTGTGCTTTTCCCGACATTTGTGTATCCGACGAGTGAAATGCGCACCAGGGAACCCCTGTTCCCGCGCTGCGAGGCCATCTGTTTGTCTATCTTCTTCAGCTGCTCTTTCAGCTTGGCTATCCTGTCCTGGATGATTCGCCTGTCTGTCTCTATCTGTGTCTCTCCAGGACCTCTCATTCCGATGCCGCCCTTCTGCCTTTCGAGGTGTGTCCACATCCTTGTAAGGCGCGGAAGGAGGTACTGGTACTGGGCCAGCTCTACCTGTGTCTTCGCGTAGGCTGTCTTCGCCCTCTGCGCAAAGATGTCAAGGATAAGGTTTGTCCTGTCCAGTATCCGGCATGAAAGCTCCCTTTCCAGGTTTCTGAGCTGGGTAGGGGAGAGCTCGTCATCGAATATGACTACATCGGTCTCGTTCTCGGCTATATATGCCTTTATTTCTTCAAGTTTCCCGCTTCTTATGTATGTCCTTGAGTCCGGCTTGTCTACTTTCTGGATAAACCTTTTTCTACCTTCTGCCCCTGCTGTCTCTGCCAGGAATTCAAGCTCGTCCAGATACTCCAGGACCTGTCTCTCGTCATCTCCCTGTTTGATTACTCCGACGAAGACTGCTTTTTCTATGTATTTCTCTTTTATTTCTATCATATATTAATTGCTAAAGTTCAAATAGGTTGCAAATATATCTACTGTTTTGGAATTATCTAACGTTAGTTCAACGAATTTGCGTTAAGGCTGTTTCTCTTCCATTCAGTCATATTATTTACAATAAAAAAGGCCCAGCCATTTATGGTTGGACCTTCTTAAATCCTTTCTCTCTGAAATTATCTCAACTGGAATATTACAGGGAATGTGTAAGTTACCTTCACAGCGCGGTCCCTCTGCTTTCCAGGAGTCCATTTCGGTGACATTGAAACGACTCTGACAGCCTCTTTGTCAAGGGAAGGGTCAACTCCACGGAGGACTTTGATGTTGCTCACTGTTCCGTCTGTATTTACAGTGAACTGGAGTGTAACACGTCCGGATACGCCGTTCTCCTTGGCTATTTCAGGATATACAAGTCTTTCATTCACCCATTTTGAGAAGGCATTTGCATCTCCACCCATGAATGAAGGTTTCTCTTCTACAAACTGGAACGGGATGGCCTCTTCTTCCACTACCTCTTCTTCCACTGTCTCTACGTAATCCATGATCTCCACACCCATGCTTGCGTCGTCCTCAAGGTTCATGAACATGTTGTCATCCACCTGGACTTCGTCATCCACGATGTCGATCTGGTCTGACAGGACCGGGATTTTCGGAGCTGCCGTAGGAGGAGGTGGAGGGGTTTCCTGCGTGATAGGGACCATTTCCTCTGCTTCCACTACTTCTGCGGTTTCCTCAAAGACAGAAACCTGCTTCTCGGCTGTACTCCAGTCAAATGCGAGGTACACGACACCGAGGGCAATTATAAGGCCAATCTCGGTGAAAAGCAGCTTCTTGTTCTCAAGATTGGCTTTAGGTGACTTTTTAATCTCCATATTACATGTGTTTATTTCCGGTTTTGCGGCGTAAAGTTAAAGAATATATTTTTTATTTCATAATTTTTTCATGCTAAGTTTTATATATTTGCGAAAAAATTACGCATGATACTCTACTATTATGAAGATATTGATTTCCAGTTCAGAAACAAGACACGGACAAACCGGTGGCTCAGACTTGTTGCTGAAAGCGAGATCAAGAGGATAGGGGACATATCTATTATATTCTGTTCGGACAACTATATTCTGGATGTCAACCAGAAGTATCTCCAGCATGACTATTTTACTGATATCATTACATTTGACTATTGCGAGGGAGACAGGCTTTCGGGTGACCTTTTTATAAGTGTGGACAGTGTGAGGGAAAACAGCATCGAGTACGGCACTGACTTCGCTGACGAGCTCAACCGGGTCATTGTCCACGGCCTTCTGCATCTTATAGGGTACGATGACCATACTGAGGCTGATGTCGCTGTTATGAGAAAAAAGGAAAATTATTATCTTTCTTTGAGGGAACTTCTCTGATGAAAAAGAAATACGATGTTATCGTCATAGGCGGAGGACATGCAGGGTGCGAGGCTGCGATGGCTGCCGCCAACATGGGTTCTTCTGTCCTGCTGATTACAATGGACATGAACAAGTTCGCACAGATGTCATGCAACCCTGCCGTGGGCGGGATTGCAAAAGGGCAGATCATCCGTGAGGTCGATGCTCTGGGCGGGTACACCGGCATTGTCACTGACGCTTCCACTCTGCAGTTCAGGATGCTCAACCGGTCGAAAGGGCCTGCAATGTGGAGTCCCAGAGCTCAATGCGACAAAATGCAGTTCTGTATAAATTGGCGAAAAATCCTTGAAACTAATTGTAAATTAGATATTTACCAGGATACTGTCACCAGTTTTGCCTTTTCTGGCTCGCGTATTACGGGCTGTTGTACGACTACCGGGGCAAAATTCGATTCTCAGGCAGTTATCCTGACGGCCGGAACCTTTCTTGACGGCAGGCTATTCATAGGAAGGAACTATTTTGAAGGAGGCAGGATAGGGGAGCTGTCTTCTCACGGCCTTACCGCCCAGCTTATGGATATGGGGATTAAGAGTGCAAGGATGAAGACCGGCACCCCTCCGAGGATTGACATTTCTTCTGTCGACACTTCCAGGCTTGTAATGCAGGAAGGGGATCATGACCCGGAGAAGTTCTCTTATCTTCCATATCTCTCCACGGTGCAGAACGGCACTCCGCAGATGCCTTGCTTCATTGTCCATACCAATTCCCGTGTACATGATATTCTAAGGAGCGGATTCGGGGATTCACCTCTTTTTTCCGGTGTAATAAAAGGTATCGGTCCGAGATATTGTCCTAGCATAGAGGATAAACTCAGAACGTTTGCAGGCAAGGACTCGCACCAGCTTTTCCTTGAGCCCGAGGGCCGCTCTACTTGTGAATATTATCTTCAGGGTTTTTCTTCATCTCTTCCTCTCGATGTGCAGCTTGACGCCCTCCATGCTATCGAGGGACTTGAAAATGTAAAGATTTTCCGTCCTGCATATGCGGTCGAGTATGACTATTTCGATCCTGTGCAGCTTAAGCCTACTCTTGAGCTCAAGAGTATAGAGAACCTTTTCTTTGCAGGGCAGATTAACGGGACTACCGGTTATGAGGAAGCGGCTGCCCAGGGGATTGTGGCCGGGATAAACGCGCATCTTAAGGTACATGAGAAGGATCCTTTTATCCTCAAGCGTGACCAGGCATATATAGGTGTCCTGATAGATGATCTTATAACAAAAGGTGTGGATGAGCCTTACAGAATGTTTACTTCAAGAGCTGAGTACAGGATTCTTCTTCGTCAGGACAATGCGGATTTGAGACTGACTTCTCTGTCTTATAATATAGGTCTTGCTGACAGGTTCAGATATGACTTCACTATGCAAAAATATGACAGGGTATCGAAATACTCTGATTATTTCGGTTCTTCTTCCGTGAGACCGGAAAAAGTGAATCCTTATCTTGAGTCTATAGGGTCTGCTCCTGTCGAGAACCGAAAAAAATATTCAGACCTCATTGTAAGGCCAGGAGTAAAGTTGGAGGAACTTGTAAAAATTGTTCCACGTGGAACAATGATTTCAGGCGATATGGATTTTCACGATGGAATATTGAAGAGCATGCCCTCTCCTGAAGATTGTTTTGAAGACTTTAATTATTGTGACGGTCTCTGCGCTCTGAGTGCAGGAGGGAGTCTTGTTCTTAAAAAGGATTCTGTGTATGCTGATGGCGGCTGCCGTTCTTATTCTGACGCGCTTAGTGTTCTCAGGTGGAACTGCGGCTATCCTCTATGCAGTGAAAAGAGTTTCCATGATGACCGGATGTTGGCAAAAATCAATGACAATGTCAGGACGGAAATCCTTGAGGCGATAGAAATATCCATAAAGTATGCTGGATATATTGAAAGGGAGCAGCGTATAGCTGAAAAGATAATGAGACTTGAAAACCTTCTCATTCCGGAGGGTTTTGATTTTGATAAGGTGGAGAGTCTTTCCATAGAGTGCAGGCAGAAGCTCAAGAGGTATGCTCCTAAAACCATTGCCCAGGCATCAAGAATCTCCGGGGTTTCTCCTGCGGATATTTCGGTTCTGCTTGTTTATTTCGGAAGATAATATTCTGTATGGTCAGGCTGTGGCGTTGTGGCTGTTTTTGAAAGAGGAGTGTTCCACGTGGAACACTCCTCTTTGTGTGTTTTAAAGTTTTTTCAGAGCCAGCTTGATTATGCTCTCAAGTGAAGCATCCGGATTTTCTTTCAGCACTGCCGAAACAGCCTTGTTGACATTGGCCTTTGTGAACCCGAGCAGGACCAGGGCTGTTGTGGCTTCCTGCACGATACTGTTGTCGACCTGGGAAAAGATTGCAGGAGTCTCGGCGCCTGCCCCTTTTACCACTTTGTCTTTCAGCTCCAGTATCAGTCTTTGGGCACTCTTCAGCCCGATCCCCTTAATGCTTTTTATTCTGTTGATGTCTTCCGCTATTATTGCATTGCGTATCTCGTCTGAGGTCAGTGAGGAGAGCATCATTCTGGCTGTCGCGGCTCCTATACCGGACACTCCGATAAGAAGTCTGAAAAGTTCTCTTTCGTCTTTCGTCCCGAATCCGTAGAAAAGTTCTTCGTCTTCTCTAAGGTAGTGATGGATGTAGACTGTCACGTCTTTCTTGTTTTCAAGCTGGGAGAACGTCTGCAGCGAGATGAGTATCTTGTAGCCTATCCCGCCACATTCGACTACCGCGTCGGCAGGGGTCATCTCCACCAGTGTGCCTTTGATGTATTCTATCATTTTTTCCTATTTAAATGTCTGTCGGATTGACATTGCAAAAATAGCATTTTTCTGTATTTCCCTGCAATCCTGCCCCCAATGCCTGCCTCTTTCTCCTTTCCGTGCGTCTTCCACCGGTGCGACTGTGTCTTTTCATGAAAATTTATGTCTATAAAATTTAAAACAGCTTCTAAACTTTTTCTAACTTTGCAAGTTCTTAAAATGTCTTGAAATGACTGTAGACCAACTTAGATATGAATTTCCTGCGCTTTCACGTAAAGTTTACGGGAAAGACCTCGTCTATCTGGACAATGCCGCTACGGCACAGCGTCCTCGCAGTGTCATAGGGGAGTGGGAGAGGATAACCGGACAGAGCAATTCCAATATCCACCGTGCTGTACACCTTCTTGCGGAAGAGGCTACCGGAGCGTATGAGAATGCCCGTGAGGCTGTACGTTCTTTTATAAACGCCCCGGAGAAAGAGGAGATTGTCTTCACGTCCGGTGCCACTGCGGCGATAAACCTGGTCGCATTTTCTTTCGGGGAGGCTTTTGTCTCCTCCGGAGATGAGGTCATCGTGACGGAATGTGAACACCACTCCAACATTGTTCCCTGGCAGATGATGTGCCAGCGGAAAGGTGCGGTCCTGAGAGTGCTTCCTGTGGATGAGCGCGGTGAACTGGACACCGGGAAACTCCCGGACATGATAAACGGCCGGACAAGGATTGTGGCCGTGACACATATTTCGAATGTACTTGGGATTGTGAATCCGGTTAAGGATATCGTAAGCTTGTGTCATGAAAGGGGAGTGCCGGTGCTTGTCGACGGTGCGCAGGGCATAGTCCATTCGAAGGTGGACGTCCAGGATCTGGACTGTGATTTCTATGCGTTTTCCGGACATAAGATATACGCTTCCACCGGTACAGGCGCGCTGTACGGGAAAAGGAGATGGCTTGACAGGATGCCGCCTTATATGGGGGGCGGAGAAATGGTCGGGACAGTACGTTTTTCTGGTACGACATATGCACCGCTTCCTCTTAAATTCGAGGCCGGAACGCAGAATTTCGCAGGTGCGGCGACTCTCTCGCCGGCTCTTGAGCTGGCATCTTCCATAAGTTCTGATGCTGACCTTGTATCCAATGAGCGTTCTGTCCGGGACTATGTCCTGGATGCTCTTCTGTCTGACAGCAGGATCCGTCTTTTCGGATGTCCTGCGGACAGGGACCGTAAGATACCGCTGTTCTCTTTTGCTGTGGAAGGCGCACATCACGAGGACCTGGCCCTTATACTTGACAAGATGGGGATAGCCACCCGTTCCGGTCAGATGTGCGCGGAGCCTCTGATGGACAGGTTCGGGGTATCGGGAATGCTCAGGGCTTCGTTTGCCCCGTATAACACTATGGAAGAAGCGGAATATTTTATCAGGAGCCTGGACAGGGCGGTCGGGATGCTCCGGTAGGAATTTGGCCCAAATATATCGCAATATATGGAAAAGACTTTACAAGAGATTGAAAATGAAGTGGTTGACGAGTTTTCAATGTTTGATGAATGGCTTGACAAATATGAGTATCTCATCGAGCTTGGAAAATCATTGAAAGACTATCCGGAATCCGACAAGATAGACGAAAAACTTATAAAAGGTTGTCAATCAAGGGTTTGGCTTGATTATAAGGTGGCAGATGGAAAAATATTCTTCAATGCCGACAGTGATGCCATCATCACAAAGGGGATAATTTCCCTCCTGATCAGGATCTATTCCGGAAGGACACCGCAGGAAATACTTTCGTCTGATTTTTCTGTAGTGGACAGGATCGGGCTCAAGGAGAATCTCTCCCCCACGAGGGCCGGAGGTCTGGCGTCGATGATAGAAAAGATCAGAGAAGTGGCGGCAGAAAACATCTAGGATGCTATGGAGCTGAAGAATATTTTCAGAAAAAGGAAGGAAAAAAAAGAAGACAAGGAGGCAGTTATGGCTTTGGAAAGGGATATTATCATGGCTCTCAGGCAGGTGTATGATCCTGAGATTCCGGTAAACATTTATGACCTCGGTCTGATATATGAGCTTAAGGTGGATGAGGAGCACAATGTCTATATCAAAATGACACTCACAGCCCCGAACTGCCCTATGGCGGATTATGTGGTGGATGCCGTTAAAGCGGCTGTGGAGGACGTCCCTGGTGTGGTGAGCGCCAAAATAGAGCTCGTTTTCGAACCGGTCTGGGACAAGAGCCGGATGTCCGAGGAGGCGCTTGTGGAGCTCGGGCTTGACTGATGGAAGTGTATTTTTCTTTGGGTTCGAACCTTGGGGACAGGCGGGGGAACATCAGAGAGGCGCTGTCCATGATGGACAGGGAGTTCGGGAAGCAATATTCCGCATTGTCCTCTATATTGGAAACTGAGCCGTGGGGCTTTGATTCCGACGACCTTTTCCTGAACTGTGCGGTGATGTATGACCTCGATATTCCTTGCGATGAGATACTGGCGGTGTGCAAGAAAGTGGAGATGCTGATGGGGAGGAGTGTACATTGTCCCGAATATGATGAGAAAGGGGAGAGGATCTACCGGTCAAGGATTATTGATATTGACATATTGTTCTACGGGGAACATCGGATAGATACTGATAATCTGAAGGTTCCGCATCCACTTATGAAGCAGAGGGAGTTTGTTATGGTCCCGCTCAGGGAGATTGCCGGAAGGAGGATTATGGATGTGTTCCCTGAAATTTTCGGAAACGGTGACGTGCACTGTCCTTAACAAGAGGCTGCCACCGGGATACCGGGGATTGGAGATATTGGATTAAACATCAGTTATTGCTATTTTTGCAGGCTGGATTTGGAAATGAATAAACAACATATCTTATGACACAGGATGAACTTTTCAAGACTCTGGTTGCGCACTGCAAGGAGTATGGTTTCATTTTCCCTTCAAGCGAGATCTATGACGGGCTCGCTGCCGTGTATGACTACGGACAGATGGGAGTAGAGCTGAAGAACAATATCAAGAGATACTGGTGGGAGGCCATGGTGAGGCTCCATGAAAATATAGTGGGTATCGACTCGTGCATTTTCATGCACCCGAAGATATGGGAGGCTTCCGGACATGTGGGGGCCTTCAATGACCCTCTTATCGACAACAAGGATTCCAAGAAGCGCTACCGTGCCGATGTCCTTATCGAGGACTATATCGCCAAGCTCGAGGAGAAGGTAAAGAAAGAGGTGGAGAAGGCACGCAAGAAGTTCGGTGATGCCTTTGATGAGGCCAAGTTTATGGAGACCAACCCTAACGTCCTCCGCCACAAGGCAAAGATGGACGAGGTGCGCAAGAGGATGGCTGACGCCCTCAATGCCAATGACCTTGAGGCTCTCCGCCAGATCATCATAGACTGCGAGATCGTATGCCCTATATCGGGCACCAAGAACTGGACAGAGGTACGCCAGTTCAACCTGATGTTCAGCACTCAGCTGGGCAACACTTCCGACGACACCAATGTGATATACCTCCGCCCTGAGACTGCGCAGGGAATATTCGTGAACTATCTGAACGTCCAGAAGACAGGACGTATGAAGATACCTTTCGGAATAGCGCAGATAGGCAAGGCGTTCAGGAACGAGATTGTGGCACGCCAGTTCATCTTCAGGATGAGGGAGTTCGAGCAGATGGAGATGCAGTTCTTCATCAAGCCGGGGACCGAGCTCGACTGGTTCAAGACCTGGAAACAGAACCGCCTTGCATGGCATGAGGCACTCGGGATGGGAGATGAGAACTACCGTTTCCACGACCACGAGAAGCTGGCGCACTATGCCAATGCGGCCACTGACATCGAGTTCAACTTCCCGTTCGGCTTCAAGGAGCTCGAGGGTATACATTCCAGGACCGACTTCGACCTGGGCAACCACCAGAAGTTCTCAGGAAAGAAGATCCAGTATTTCGACCCGGAGAGCGGCGAAAGCTACACTCCTTACGTCATAGAGACTTCCATCGGTGTGGACAGGATGGTGCTTGCCGTGCTTTCGAACTCTTATCATGAGGAGCAGCTCGAGAACGGGGAGAGCAGGGTAGTGCTCAGTATTCCTGCGCCTCTTGCCCCTGTCAAGGTAGCCGTGCTGCCGCTTATCAAGAAAGACGGGCTTCCTGAGCTCGCGCAGACTATCATGGACGAGCTGAAGTTCGACTTCAACTGCCAGTATGACGAGAAGGACAGTATCGGGAAGAGGTACCGCCGCCAGGACGCCATCGGTACGCCGTTCTGCGTGACTGTGGACCACGACTCGCTGGTTGACCGCTGCGTGACCGTGCGCGACCGCGACACCATGACCCAGGAGAGGGTGAAGATCGAGGACCTTCACAGCATCATCGGCTCCAAAGTGAATATGAGCAACCTGCTCAGGAAACTGAAATAATCCCAGGTATTTAACTGACCGGAGGTCAGATATAAGGTGAGGCTGGATTTTTCCGGCCTCACTTTATTTTAACGTCAGTCCGACGAATTTATGTTTAACGAATATTATATTAAAAATCAATATTTTATCATCTATGAGCGGAATCCGTCATACTGACGTTAAGGATTTCTTCCAGAAATCCTGTCTGTTCACCCCCAGTCACCTGCGGTGACAGCCCCGGTGGGCATGCGGCTCCGCTTCGCTGCGCCGGCACCTCCACTGCTTCGGTTTCATCCGGAAACCTCGCTGACGCTCCGGTGCGGCCCTGTCGGGCCTTCCCATCTTAATCCCCAGTCACTTCGTGACAGCCCCTTGTTAATGGGCGCCACCCCCATCCACCCCCTCGCCGGGGGCCCTGTCGCAGGCCACAGGCCTGCTCCTTAATAGGTAATTCGATGTAATTTAATAAATTAAATTCATCGAATTCACGTTATTTTAGAAAAATTTAAGCAGCTTCTTAATCCTGGACCTGCTCCAGAATGGAGTAGACCGCTGCTGATATGCGTGCGATGACTTCCGAGGCCTGCTGTTCAGTGCCTCTGAAATCCTTGACGAAGACAGCCAGCGTATAGTGAGTCCCGTCCGGAAGGCTGATGTATGCAACGTCATTGTGGGCTGCAAGCACCCCGTTTTCTCTGTAGCCGGATCCAGTCTTGTGTGCGATGCATACACCTTCCTTTCCTGCAAGTGGGGCGGCGATCCGGTCTTTCCCGGTAGTGCATTCGCGCAGAGCCTCCTTTATGAAATCCTGTTTCTCGCGGCTTACCAGGCTGTCGGTGAACAGCCTGTCCATCAGTTCTGCCGCACCAAGGGGCGAGGTGGTGTTGGAGTATGCCCTGGAATGGTCGGCCGCCATTTCCGACTCCGAATAGGCTATCCTGAAGCTTGAACGCGGTATGAGTGTGGCTATGAGGCTGTCAGTGCCGGGTACGCTGACCAGGCTGCTGAACATGAAGTTGCTTGCATTGTTGTCGCTCCAGATGAGGGAATATCGCATCAGGTCCTTGACTGTCAGCCTGATTACAGGCTCCGGATGCTCTTTCATCATGGGACTCCATGTCTCAGGGTCGAGCGCATCCCTCCTTATGGTCATCATGGTGTCAAGGGACTGTCCGCTGCGGTCGAAAGCATTACAGACGGCAAGTGCCTGATGGACCTTGAATACGCTCATCATGGGGTAGATATTCTCGTTGTTGACAGTGACCGTGTCGGTGCTTCCGATGATCAATGCCACGCCTGTTTCCCCCGGACAGCCTGAAACAATCCTTGATATGGTGTCTGTGATGGCGCCTGTATATGACGGGGAGCCGCCGCTGTCCTTTACCGGCCGGGACAATGACAGTGCTGCAACTGCAATGACAATGAAAATCAATATGATGCTTAAAGCATATTTGCGGATATTTCGTGTCCTTTCCATGAATTGAAATCCTTTTTCCGCGGCTAATATAAGGAGAAATGTCAGTTCGATGAATTAGAACCTGTTTTGAATTTTTCTGAAAATTCTTTTAAGGTAAATCGGATTATGGACTATGGCCGTGGCCCCGGGCCCATCTTTGGAAAAAAATCCATACATTTGGGGGCGGAATCCGGATCCGGCCGTATGGCTGGTCCCGGTGCTTTACGGAAAGTTTAAAGGAAAACAATATCTGTCATGAACAAAAGTGTATTGACTATAGTGCGTCTGGTGTTTTTCTCGCTCATGCTTGTGGTCCTGGTGGTGCTGATGATACTCAATATCACTGAAAGGGGCATCGGGACCGGGATGGACAAGATACTGCTTGCCCTCTTTGTCCTGCTTATACTCTGGGCCGCTGCCAGGATATGGACTCTGATAAAGATGTTGAGGAACAGCTAGGTGTAAGGCCAGGAGGTGTGGATTCCTGTTTGACGGATGGCGAGGCAGAGACTGCAGAAGACGGATTTCGAGGACCTGTTCCGTTACTGGTACAGGCCTTTGTGCGTATACGCCCTGCATTATACCGAAGACACAGACCTGGCGGAAGACATTGTGCAGGAGTGCTATATGTCCTTGTGGGAAAGGACTTCGGCAGCCTGTGATTCGGAGGGCGGGCAGGGAAGGTGCGCCATGCCAGAAAATCCGAGGTCATATCTTTATTCTATGGTAAGGAACCGCTGTATCGACCATATCCGCAGCAGGAGGACAATCAGCGGGGTGGGGATTCCGCTGTCCGTCATCCGTGAGATGGAGATGTCCGCCGGAGATGACGGCCTGGCCCAGCAGAGAGATGGGGCTGCCGGTTCCATGCCCGGATTCAGTCCCGGGCTTCTTGATGATGAGGCTCTTCAGGAGGATTCCGTCACTGAGGCCCGCCTGTGGACGGCGATAGATTCCCTTCCGGATAAATGCCGCGAGATTTTCCTTATGGCCAAGCGCGACGGGCTCAGATACGAGGAGATCGCCAGTGAGCTGGGCATTTCTGAAAACACTGTCCGCAACCAGGTCAGCAAGGCCCTGCGGATACTTAAGGAAGGGGTCCGCAAGGCTGTCTATTTCCTCCTCGGCCTGTAGCGCCGCAACTGCCTCCTCCCCGCCCATGTGCTTGTCTTATGTCTCTCCACTGCCGCCCAGACTGTCACACCTGCAGTGGCGGATATTTGTCAATTGATTGAAATCAAATAGAATACACAGGTCATAAAATGGATATTCCTGCAAAGGGAATCAGGAAACCTGCCTGATTGTCTCGAAAAGGTCCTGCCGCCCGGGGTGAATCCGGTTATCTCCATGCCTCTTTGCGAGGCTTCTGCCCCGTCATTGAAAAATTTCCTGAAAAAAAACGGAATCGGGATAGTACTTTTCAGCCCGTCTTCCGTCATAGGGTAAAAACTCAATATGAAAAAGAGGATAATTCTGGCTATGGTGTCATTCGTGTCGCTCTGCTCTCTGGCGGAAGCTCAGGGGAAGGCACAGTGGCCGGTATCTTACAGAAGGGGATACAGGGCTGATATACAGACAGGAGTAGTCCTGAATCTGAACGGACCGAGTTATGTGATGACCACCTCGCACGGCTACTCGTTCGGCAACGGGATTTTTATCGGCGCCGGTACGGGACTTTATGCGGATACATTCGCAATGGGGAAAAACGACGTGCAATACCAGATACCTGTGTTCGCCGAATTGAAATACAACCTTACTGCCGGTCCTGTGAGTCCGTTTGTCAGCGTCAAGGCAGGAGGCCTGTACGACTGCACCCTGAATTCACCAGGCTATATGGTGAGGCCTTCCGTCGGCGTGGACCTTTGGCGGGTTTCCATCAGTGTCGGCTGGGACAGGACAATGTACAAATATCTTGGCGGCATGACCGGGAAAAGCAATGTATATATCGGACTGTCGTGCAATTTTTAATATATGGAAGATACTGGAAGACATCTTGATTTCGTTCTGAAGCATTACCGAAAAGGGGCTCTGGACACACGCAGGGCAATCAGGCGGTTCAACGCTGCGACATCCTCCCGGGCAGGCAGGAGGAACCCTGCCCAGTCACCGTCCGGCCAGGATGCAGGCCGGAGGAAAGTAAGGACACTATGGCTGTCGGTCATTTCATCCGCAGCGGCAGTAGCGGCCGGAGTCATTGCCTATATGAACACCGGCAGCCGCGCCTGGACTGAAAACGCCACTGCCGGAGCCGTGCAGGTGTGCATCCTGCCGGACAGCACGTCAGTGACCCTTGCACCCGGATCCAGTGTCTGCTACAGAAAGGGCCGGGCCTTCCTCAGGCACCGCAAGGTGAAGCTGGAAGGGATGGCGTTTTTCCGCGTGACGAAGGACGCAGCGCATCCTTTTGTGGTCTCATCGGAGAATGCCTATGTGAAAGTCCTCGGCACTGAATTCCAGGTGGAGGAAATTCCTGGGACAGGGAACACCACCTGCACAGAAGTGTCTGTACGCAGCGGAAAAGTATTTTTCTCGAGAACTCCTGAATCGAAGGGCCTTGTCCTTGTACGGGATATGTCCGCAAGCCTCGGCCCCGGGGAAACAATACCTGTTCTTACAAACCATGCACCTAACCCCGAGGCCTGGGCTACAGGAGTTTTTGACTATGAAGACACCCCTCTTGATGTGGTGCTTGACGAATTGTCCGGATATTACGGCGTGACACTCACCCTGGAGAAAGGAAAACCGGACAGGCATCTTACCGGAAGTTTCGATGCGGGGGATCTCGACGAGACGATATTCCTGATCGAGGATGCGCTTGACGTGGAGATAAGCAAGGGGCAGGAGTGAAATGGACGGCAGGAAGATCATAACGGCAGGGCTGATACCGGTCCTGGCAGTCATGTGCGGCATGCTGTGCGGAGCGTCGCACATTGAGTCCCCGCTTCCGCAGCCGCGGGCGGTCACCTTGCGCGACAAGGTTATGCAAGTGCGTGAGTCCTATGGGGTTAAGTTTGTCTATGACTCTACGATAGACCTTGATCTCCCATACACCGGAGGTCCGGCAGGGGAAGGGGAGGGCCTTGAAGAAGCCCTTGACAGGATATTCGGCGGCAGCGGCATAGAGTGGAGGCGCCGCCGCGGCCACATAGTCCTGGTTCACGGCGAACCGCAGGAGCTCCGTGACAGTATTGGCACCGTGGGTCCGGGGAATCAGGCCGTCGAGCGGCGCGACACCATTACGGAGTCAAGGATCTCCACGGACCGCTACAGACGGGAGGTTAACAGGACCCAGACTGGACTCGAGCACATCGACGGCAGAAAGTTCAACAGCGGCTTCGCCTTCCTCAGCAGCCCTGATGTCATAAAGGCCTTGCAGAATCTTCCCGGCGTGGCCTCCGGGACTGAACTCCTCTCCGGCCTGTATGTGCACGGCGGCACCGGGAGCGACAACCTTTTCCTCCTGGACGGTGTGCCGCTGTATAATGTGAGCCACCTCGCCGGGCTGTTCTCCTCGTTCAATACCGATGTGGTGGAGTCCCTCGATTTCTACAAGAGCGGCTTCCCGGCGCGCTACGGCGGCCGTCTGTCCTCCGTGGTTGACGTCAAGACCAGGGACGGGGACTTCGAGGACTACCATGGCGTTTTCTCCATCGGGCTGATAGACAGCAGGTTGCAGTACGAGGGTCCTATCGTCAAGGGGAAGACATCTTTCAATGTGGCGATGCGCCGCAGCTGGATGGACCTGGTGATGATACCCGGATGCAAGATACTGAACAATTCCTTCAAGGGCAGCCGTAAGGTGGATCTGAGGTATTCGTTCCAGGATGTGAATGCAAGGCTCACACATCTTTTCTCGGAAGACAGCCGTCTTTCCATGAATTTCTATTATGGGCATGACGGCTTGAAATTCAAGGATATGCAGGATTCTGACGAGCAGGAGCAGGGGGAGCCGGTCCTGTACAATACCACATTTGCCCGTCTCAGATGGGGAAACCTCTCCGCTTCACTGGACTGGCGGCACAGGATCGGACATTCGGCGGATGTAAGAGTGACAGCGTATTATACCAGAAGTCCCGGGAGCACACTTGCCTCGGCGGAGAACTGGAACTCCATCTCAAATGAAGAAGGGGGCGGCAATGCCTATGTCGTGACAGGTTCCTCGGAGGACAACCTCTCCATGGTGCATGACCTGGGCCTAAATGCCGGTTTCGACCATCCCCTTACGGATGTCCACCATTTCAGGTACGGGGCCTCATACCAGTACCACAGGTACAGTCCGCAGCGGAGATATGAGAACTATGCCGGCAACGGCACAGAACGCTTCTATACGGACTATGATGCCGTAGACCGCCTGTACCACGGCCATGAGGCTTCGCTCTACTTCGAGGACGAGATGACTTTCAGCGGCAGGTTCAGCGCCAATGCCGGACTGCGCTACACCATTTTCGGCGTGCCCGGCAAGGTTTACCACAGCGTCGAACCCCGGGCCGCCGTCAAATACAGCATCGGCAGGTCTGTGTCTCTCAAGGCCTCTTATACCGAAATGAGCCAGTTCAACCATTCCATATCATCCATATATCTGGACCTTCCCACAGGGCTGATGATGCCGTCTACTGCCAAAGTGAAGCCCATGCATTCCAGGCAGGTTGCCGCCGGGGTCTATACAGACCTTCCCCATCACCTCCACCTGAATGTCGAAGGCTTCTGGAAGACAATGGACAATATCCTCGAGTATGATGGCCTCGGGGTGTTCTTCCCTCCTCTGGACAGATGGGAAAGTTCATTCGCGACAGGAAAGGGAAGGGCGTTCGGTGCGGAACTGGACTTCGGGTACAGGACCCCCGCTACAGAGATCAACCTCTATTATACGCTTTCCTGGAACCAGAGACGGTTTGACCGTTTCTACGCTGACTGGTACCGGGACCGTAATGACAACAGGCACAAGATTACTGTCACCGCCACGCACCGCCTTTCCGAAAAAATAGACCTGTATATGGCCTGGCACTACCACAGCGGCAACAGGATCACGGTCCCTGACCAGGCGATGCCGGACGACAGGTGGCCGTGGCCTGATACCGTCATTTATTACTATACAGAGCCGAACAACGCCAAGATTCCTGACTATCACCGCCTGGACTTCGGCATCAACATACACAAGAAGACGAGACGGGGGAACGAGAGTGTCTGGAACGTGAGTTTCTACAATGCCTACTGCCGCATGAACGCCATGTGGGCCAGGGTCAATCTGGACGACGACAACCGCATCTCGGGCTATGCCACCGCGGCTTTCCCTCTTATACCTTCATTCAGCTATACATTGAAATTCTGACTGTATCATGACACATGGAATGAAAATATCTCCCTGCATAATCATTCTTGCGCTTCTGTGCACATCGTGCAATTACTCCTTTGACCTGAAGGGGCTGGACGGCAAAGGGAAAATATATGTCACTTGCATATCGAGAGGTACGGACACCACTGTGTTCGATGTCCGGACCACGGTCTCCATATCCGATGTCCCGGACAGGCCTCTTCCTGTGACAAGTTCACGTGCTTCCCTTACTGTGAACGGCTCCGGGGCGGAGCTTCTGCGCAGTGACGGCTCTGTCCCGGGAGTGGCCGAGGGAAGTTTCTATACCCTTGACAGATTCTCCTCCGGGGATGTCCTGGAATTCAGGGCCTCGGTGGACGGGCTGGACGATGTCTCCGCCAGGACGCAGGTGCCTGGCAGTTTCCCTGAAGTGAGTGTGGATGCAGGCCTGGAGATGTATGAGCCTGATGATTACAGCGAGAGCCTGCGCCTGACAGTGAAATTCATGGATGACCCTTCGGAGGAGGATTTCTACGGGATAATCGTCAAGTCCAGAGTCTCCTATGACACTGGGGGCAACCTGGATCCGGCAGACCTGCCATTTAAAGACTATGAAAGCTATCCTTATGTGATACTGCCTGATGACAATGACGAGAGCTCTTCAAAAGAAAGAGTCCTGCATGTGGACTATGACCTGAGGAATTCATTCGAGGGCTCCGTTTCCGACGTCCAGCTGATCCTGTGGGATGATGTCGGTTTCAACGGGGGTACTGCCTCCCTGGATCTTTTCCTTAACCATGAGCCGGATTATTACTTTACATTCCAGGGTGCCCGTGTGGAATGCAGGACGGAATACCGGCTGCTCCTTTTAAAACTGTCACCGGAGGCATATTATGCAGCCAAGGCCTGCTATATTTACATGCACAACTCGTACGGGGACATAGGCCTGTCCTCACCGGCTTTCATCTATTCCAATGTAATCGGCGGAATAGGCTATTTCGGTGCGATACACCAATCGGAGTCAGACTGGATCGCCAACCCTGGTGAAATGGTAGAAAATCAGCCATATATACAGTGAATTACAGGAAAAATCCCTATATTTACAAAGCCCGTGTACAAAGGGCATGTATGGATATAAGGTTTTCTAATTCCAATGTATTATGGATCCTGACCTGCATCACCTGTCCGAACTCCAGTGGATAGTCACCAGAATAGACGGAAAGATAGCCTCTGTGGCCCTTGACTGGAAGCCACTCGCATGGCTGTCATCGAAGATTTCACCATGGCCGTCCGGGAGGATTTCCGACCTTCACTGCACGAAAATCTCTACACAGGAGCTTTTTGAGATATCGGATAAGGCGGCCTGGTCTGACCTTATCCTTATTGGCACGCCGTTCCAGAAGAAGGTATGGAGAGCGCTTTTCTGTCTCACCCATCCGTCAGAGGCGGAAGAAGGAATGGATTTTCCGGTGAAGAACGGCAGGCTGGACGGGCTTCTCAGCTATACGGAATTCGCTTCTTTATGCGGGAATGTCTCAGGTGTGCGTGCCGTGGCCCATGCCGTCGCTCTGAATCCTATGCCTGTCATCATCCCGTGCCACCTGATCATCCCGAAGGAGACGGCAGACCGTATAGAGCAGACTGAAAAAGAGGCCGACACCACCCTTTTCGGGCGCGACGGCCTCTGTCTCGATCCTTCCATGTATTTCGGGCAGTTCAGTCTCCCCGGCGGATCCGCCCTCAAACGCGACCTCATTCTCCGTCATTTCAGCCTCCTTGAAGACTGAAATGACGATACTGCCAGCCGTCTGGTCTGACGTACCCTATTTCTTCAGATAGTAAGTCACTGAGGTCACTACGCGTACTTTCTTGATGTTCGGTGTGTTGCTGTCCCTGTTCTCGATGGTGAATGTACCCTGGTTGGCTGTCTTGATCTTGCCCAGGCGGCTGCCTGAATCCTTGGCGAACTTCTCTCCCACCTCACGTGCGTTCTTGGTGGCTTCCTCTATCATCGCCGGCTTTATATCGTTAAGACCCTCGAACTTGAACTCCACAGGGTTGCTCCATGCGTTCTCCGACCCCACCACAATTCCTTTCTTGAGCAGTTCGGTCTGTCTGTTCATCAGGTCCATGACCGTATCCACATTCCCTGTGCATACTGTCACCACATTGGTGCTGAGATAGCGGAGAGTGCGGTCGTTGTTCCCATATTCCTGGGCGTACTTGTCGGAAATGGCCGGTACCGATACAGTGATTTCAGCCTCATCTATACCTCCATCTGTGAGGAATTTCTTGATTGTCTCTGTATTCCTGTTGATTTCAGCATAGACGGTCGATATATCGTTGCCCACCACCTTGAACACCAGCGGCCAGATGACCTTGTCCGCAGGGACTTCCTTTTCACAGAGACCTTTCACGGTCACTATCCTGTCGAAAGACCTGAAGTCTTTCACGGCTTTCGGAAGCATCGCTCCCAGAAATATCAGGCCGATCATAATGAACAGTCCTGAAAAGAATTTTCCTCTATCCATAATCAGATTTGTTAAATGAACGTCTAATTTAACGCCAGTTCGACGAATTTATGTTTAACAATATTATATTAAAAATCAATATTTTATCATTTATGACCGGATTTCTGAAAGAAATCCGGTCTGTCCACCCCCAGTCACCTGCGGTGACAGCCCCGGTGGGGCATGCGGCTCCGCTACACTCCGCCGGCACCTGCGCTGCTCTGTTTCCTTCTGGAAACCTCGCTGACGCTCCGGTGCGGCCCTGTTGGGCCCTTTCAGAAATCCTGTCTGTCCACCCCCAGTCACCTTGCGGTGACAGCCCCGGTGGGGCATGCGGCTCCGCTTCGCTACGCCGGCACCTGCGCTGCCTCGGTTCCCTGACGGAAACCTCGCTGACGCTCCGGTGCGGCCCTGTTGGGCCTTCCCATCTTTTGAATTTTCCCGAAAATTAAGGATTTCCCGGTATAAATTTTCCGTTATTATCCTTATGGAAGGCCCGGGCGCGGATCACTCCCCGGCCCTGTTGAGATAGGCCTGCAGGGCCGTGCGGTAGGCTATGCACTGGTTGATGTACTCGTCGGAGCACTGCTGGAGCTGCGTCTGCGCCTGCAGCAGGTCCGAGACAGGGGACATCCCCGCCCTGTAGTACGCCTCCAGCTGCTCTACGCTTGCTCTGGCCGTCTCCACACTTTCCTTTGACACCTGCAGCTGCTCCCATGCCGCTGTCAGGTCCAGCCAGAGCTTACGTACCTGCAGGATGATCTGTGCGTCCAGATAAGCCTTTTCGTTCTCCGCCTTTTCTATCTGGTAGTCATACCGCTGGATTTTCCTGGCTGTCTTGCCCCAGTCCGAGAGCGGTATCTGGACTGTGGCGAATACGGCCCCGTTCATCTGCCCCTTGTCTATGAAGTTGCCATATCCGTATGAGGCTCCTATCCCGATCTGCGGCAGTGTCTCCCCGACTGTCATCTTCTTCTCCAGTTTCTTGGATCTTACGGACAGGTCCAGCAGCCTTGTCTCGGCCTGCTCCGCCGCTATCTCTTCTTCAGGCCTGTAGTATTCCTCCGGCGCCTGCAGCTCCTCCAGCCTGTCACAGAGCCGGATGTCGTCTATATACGGGACAGAGTCATTCTGTATAGTGCTGTAAGGGCTGTATTCCAGCCCTATGGAGTTGAAAAGATCCATCTTTGCGAGCCTTATCCCGTTTTTCACCTGTATCTTCCCTGAGCGGAGCCTGTTTTTCTGCAGTCTGACCTGGAGCAGGTCGTTTTCTGTGGCCAGCCCCGCGGATACAGCCGCGCTGACATCCCTGTACAGGGTGTCCACCAGGCTCTGCAGCTGGTCCATGGTACGCATCTTCTCCTCCAGGGACACCACCTGCCAGTATCCTTTCTCCACATCTTCGGAAGTAGTCCTGAGCTGTATTTCCTGTTTGAGCCGCGCCGCTTCCATACCCAGGGCGGCAAGCCTGTTCCCGTTCACAATCCTGCCACCGGCAAATACCGGCTGGATGGCGGACACGGTAGCCGTGACACCGTGTCTGAGGGTCGAATATTCAGGGTCGAAGCCCATCTGCCAGCCGAGGTTCGTGAGGAGATTGTCCAGGTTGTTGCTGAAATCATTGTCGCCGAAAATGTCTTTCACCCCTATTTCCAGAAGAGGGTCGAATGCCTGGAACGCCAGCGCATTGACTGACACTTTCGGGAAATACTCCGCCACCGCTTCTCTTTTTTGGGCCTGTGCGGCCCATATGTCCAGCTGTGCGTTGAGGACATACGGATTGTGCTCCAGGGCCATCTCCTGGCACTGCTGCAGGGAGATATTGAGTTTACCTCCATCGTCCGCTTCCGCTCCGTAGGACGGCATCCCGGTGCACAATGACACCGCAAGTGCCGCCAGTGGAAAGGCCATTATCCCGCATTTATTCCTGTTTCTGCTCATCAGTTGCTACCTCCACTTTTTTGGCTTTTCTGAACACCTGCCAGTATGAGACAGGCATTATAAGTACGATCAATACTATAGAGAGCATGGTGCCGAAGCATATCACTACTCCCATAGGCATCCACAGGGCGTCTCCGCTTATTATCATAGGAAGCACGCCGAGGGCGGTGGTGCATGAGGTGAGGAATATCGGCCTCATCCTCCTTTTACCTGCTTCTATGGAAGCTTCCTTGACATCCCATCCTTTCTCGAACCGCAGGTATTCCGCATATTCGAACATCAGGATGCCGTTCCTGACAATGATCCCCATCAGGCTCACCAGGCCCAGCACGGACGTGAGCCCGAAATCCAGGTTGAACAGCCACAGTCCCAGGAACCCTCCGAAGAAGCACAGTGTGCTCAGTACCATGGTCAGTACGGCGATGGATACTTTCTTGAAGTGCACCAGCAGGAACAGGAAGAGGATGGCCACTGCGCACAGGAACGTGGCTGCTATTTCCGGAGCCACTTCCTTGTTCATCGAAGACAGTCCTCCGTATGATATGGCTACTCCTTCAGGCAGGCCAGGTATGATCCGGGTCTCGATATATTTCTTTATCTTTTTCATCACTTCCGGCTGGCTGTGGCCGAATTTCATGTCCGCACCCACCGTTATGGACTCTTCTCCGCTCGTCCTTGCATGTGTGTCAGGGCCCCAGGCCGGGCTGATGCCGGCCACCTGCCTCAGCGGGACGGATACTCCAGGTATCCTGGTGGCGACCATCTGGTTGCCGATGGCGTCGTAGTCCATGTCATCTGTCACGGAATCGCTGTACAGGCTCACCGGTATCCTTGTGTCACCCTCCCAGACGGAGGCTATAGGAAGCCCGTTGAACGTGCCGGAGAGAGACATGGAGAGCAGGCTGCGGTTGATCCCCAGCCTTGCGGCCTCGTCAGGGTCCAGGTCTACATTTATGAATGAAGCTGTCCCTTCGCAGTCGCTGTGTATCCACTGCAGCTGGTCATCCATGGTGTACAGGAAGTGCTTGATGGTGTCAGCAATAGGCTGCAGCGTATAGAAGTCCGCCCCTTTCACTGTCACTTCCACAGGAGCGGATACCGCCTGGTAGTCCATCTGCTTGAAACGGATCAGCGCACCGGGGAAATAGTGCTGGTATTTCACCCCGTAGTCTTTCAGGACTTCCTCTGTGGCCTTTGTCGACGTGGTGTTCACTATGAACTGGGCGAAGTCCGGCGACGGAGTCTGCGGGGCGTAAGTGGCATGGAACCTTGGGGAGCTGCTGCCGATGAATGCAGTCACGGATTCTATTCTTTTGTCTTCCAGGAGTATGTTCTGCAGGGAATCGCTCACTTGCGTGGTCTTGTCCAGTCCGGAGCCGCTTTCCAGATATATCTCCACCACGAAACACTCCCTGGCGGCTTTCGGCATCATCTGGATGTTTATCCGTGAAAACATGAGCACACCCAGCCCGATGGCCACGACACCCGCCGTGATAGTGAGGCCCGGATGCCTGAAGCAGGCGGCTTCCATCACCTCGTAGCCCTTCTGCATGGCATTGAAGAATTTCTCCTGTCCCCGCGCTATGATCCCTTTGTCCTGGCTTTTAGCGCTTCCTATGAAACGCACCTCGAGCGAAGGCACCACGAAAATAGCGTACATGAGCGATGCTCCCAGCGATATGGCTATCACCCACGGGAAGGTGGTCACGAAGTCCCCCAGATATCCTGTAATCAGGACTTTGGCCGGGAATGTCATGATACTTATGGCAAGTGTCGCCGTGAACATAGGGAAGAAAAGCTCTTTCATGCTCGCACATGCCGCGTCTATCCTTGACATCCCGCGCCCGAGCTTGTCCATATAGCCGTCCATAGTGATGATTGAGTCGTCCACTATCATTCCCAGCACTACTATCAGGGCCGCGAGCGACACTGTGTTGAGGTCTATCCCCGCGACGAACATCACCGCAAGCGCCACAGCCGTACATACCGGCACTCCGGAGCTTGCTATCAGGGCAGATTTCATCGGGAAGAGCATCAGCATGACCAGGATGACTACAAGCATGGATATCACCAGGTCCCTCAGGAATGACAGGACAGAATCCCCCACGACTTTAGGCTGGTCTGTTATCTTGCTCAGGGTCACACTCTCAGGCAAGTCTTTCTCAAAATCCTTGAGGACTTTGTCCACTTCGCGCCCGAATGCCACTATATTGTTGTCCGGCCGCATTTCCAGGGAGAGGACAATGGCGGTGTTGCCGTTGTAGTCCACGATTGCCGACGGATCCTTGTATCTTCTCTCCACTGTCGCTATATCCTTGAGCCTTACAATATTGCCTTCGTGGTCCGAGTAGACGATCCTGTCAGCGATTTCCTGTTCTGTGGCCACGGTGTTGTTTATGTGTATGTGCGACGAGACATAGTCCGTGTTGAAGTCCCCGCTAGCCACCTGCATCCCTGAAGTCTGGTAGTCAAGCATCAGCGCAGCGGGACTGATGCCGTATGCCGAGAGCCTTTCCATGTCCAGATGTACGGCAATTTCCTCGTCCTGGGTGCCGATGATGCGGACATTGGCCATGTCGGGGATTCTCCTGAGCATCGTACTCAGCTCCTGGGCATAATCCTTCATCTCCGAATACCCCTTGTCTGAAGATTCCATGGCTATCAGCATGGATGACACCGCGCTGAAATCGTCCACCACAGCCACCGCAAGCACTCCTGGAGGCAGTGTCTGCCTGGCGGCTTCAAGTTTCAGCTTGATCTTCGACCAGACTTCGTTCTTGGTCGTGGCCGGTGTAGTGAGGTCGGTATAAATGTAGCAGATGCCGTCTTTCGAGTATGATTTGGTGTTGTCCCTGTTTATCTCGGAAAACGAGAACAGCACCTCTTCCAGAGGCTTTGTCAGCTGTTCTTCCACCTGGGCCGCGTCCGCTCCCGGGTAGATCCCGGCTATAAGTCCGTTCTTGAGCTCGAATGTCGGGAACTCGTCCTTGTTCATATAGGAGAGTCCTCCTATGCCGAGCACTATCAGCACGCCTACTATGAAGTAGACGATCCTCTTGTGGGCTATCGCCCCGCGGACAATGTTTTTAGAGTCTTTTTTCATTTCACTGTCACAGCCATGCCGCTGCTTACCTTCTGTGCTCCCCGGGTGATTACCATGTCACCGGCCCGGAGACCTGAAACCACTTCCACGCCTTTCCCGGAGAAATCCCCGAGGTCCACGTATTTCTTTTCCACCCTCGAGTCTTTCACTGTCCATACATAGTGCCCGCGGCTGTCAGTGCGTACTGTGGCTGCGGGGACAGAGATCCCGGCTGTCGCCGGAGCGTCCATATATACTTTGCACACCATTCCCGGCATGAGTCCGGGTATGTCCTCTACGGGGGAGAGCGTGCATTTGTAGCTGTGCGAGAGTGCGGATGCCGATATCCCTTTTGTCTTCACTGTGGCGCTGAACCTCAGTCCGTCAAGTGCCGGGACTTCCACCTGCGCCATGCCGCCTTCTTCCACGGAGCTGATCTCTTTCTCCGGAACGGGAAAATCAATCTCCACTGACGATACATCCATCAGGCGAACAAGCGGTTCCACTGCATTGACTTCCACCCCCTCTTCCGAAAACACTTCACCTATTACGCCGGAAAACGGCGCTTTCACTGTGCAGTTGTCAAGGGCGTCCTGTGCAGCCTGCGCCGCAGCCCGGGCCTTGCTGAGCTGTGTCTGTACTTCTATCATTTTCACTTCCGCCACACTTCCGCTGTCATATATCTGCGAAAGCCTCCTGTACCCGTCTTCCGCCTGTGCCAGAGTGGCGTCTGCCATCTTTTTTGTACTGAGCACATTCTGGGACACTATGACAGCTATGGTGTCGCCCTGCCTTACACTCCTGCCTACTTTGGCGTCCAGGGTCCTGAGTGTGCCCGGATAGCTGCAGGAAAGCACCGCAGTCCTTGAAGCCGTCACCGAGCCGACATAGTTCCTGCCCGTGGAGGCCGTCTCTTCCTCCAGGGTGATCACTTCCACCGGCACCGGGGCCGGATCTCTCTGCTGGCCCGCTCCGGCTGTGCATCCTGCAGAAAGGCAGGCTGCCCCGGCGGCCAGGAGTAAGATATATTTTGCCTGTTCCATAATCAAGTCTGTTTCGGTCTGTCCTGCTGTCAGCTGTTTTCCTGGGCGATACAGTCTATGTCGCTTCCGGAGATCTGGTATTCCACCCCGTTTACGGTGGCCGTGCCTGTGTATGTCAGGTCGAAAAGGATCACGTCAGTGAATTTCTGTGCGGTCCCGCTGATAGAGACATAGGCAGTGCCGGTTCCGTCAGTGGTCTCTATGACAAGCTGTCTTTCCGTATACGGCTCCAGGAGTGTGAGCACCATCCCGTCGGCATTCACATTCTCGAACACTACAGCATCGCCGGCCAGGATGTTCATTGTGATAGTCATGTCGGACTTTGACTTCCCTTTTTTGACGATGTTCATCTGCCCGCTTTCGGATATCAGTTTCGCCTGGACGGTCTCCGTCTGCTCCGCGTCTTCCGACCCCTGCGGCGACAGAGTGACTGTCCCGCTTGTCTTGAATGAGTAATTCCCTTCAAACCGGGCTGCATCTTCCTTGGTGCAGCCGCACAGCAGTGCAGCGGCTGCGCCGATTGTGAAAATAAAGGCGGTTGTCTTTTTCATATTGTTCTGTTTCTTGTTGTTCCGTTTGTGAAATTGTTTGTAACCAGGACTTCCACAAGTGCATCGTAGGTGCTTCTCATGGCCTGCTTGTCCTCGTAGTTTTTGAACTGTATCTCCAGGCCTTTGAGGATCACCAGCATCGTCTTGCCGAACGCGTCCGGTTTCACTGCTTCTGAAAGGATGCCCGCTTCCCGGCCTTTGTTGCATGCGTCCACGAAATATCCGTATTCCCATCCGTCCAGTGTCTTCCTGGCTTCCTCGATGGCCTCTTTCACTTCACTCTGACCCTCGAGATAAGGCGACATGATGTAGTGCATGAAAACCTTTGCACTGAATATCACCTCCATCCTGGACTTGAGGTATGCGATGAGCTGCGAACTCGGGTCGGGATTGGACGAAATGATGTTCTCCTGCGAGGTGATCACCCCTTCCATCTCCTTTCTCAGGACCTCCCTGAAGATGTCCAGCTTGCTCGGGAAATGGTAATAGATCGATGCCTTGGCCTTGTGTATGGCCTCGGCGATTTCTTCCATCGATGTCTTTTCGTAACCGAACCTTTCAAACAGGGAAGATGCCGCTGAAAGAATTGCATTGCGGATTTTCTCTTTGTCTTTCATTTTAAAATTTTCGACCAATACGGTTTTTTGGTACAAATTCCATGCCTTCCATATTGCTTCCGGGAAAGGAGACATGGGGATGTTTGCCTGGCCGAGGTTGGAAAATTTGATTATTTCCATTATATTTAGCGACAATTGGTACAAGCAGGCCGGGTACGGCTTCTGCACGTGTGTTTTTTATTTAATAATATTAAAACTTTTAACGAGATGGAAAGGACCGATGCCTTCACGAAGGAGACCAGGAAGATGCTTGAGGAGAAGATCCTCAGGTTCCCGGTCGAGAAATTGCAGGACCCTAAAGGTGGTTTTTACGGCCGGATGACAGAAGACGGCAGGGTGGACGAGGCCGCACCTAAAGAGGTGATCTTGAACGCTAGAATTCTTTGGACCTATGCAGCAGGATACAGGGTTCTGAAAAAGAAGGAGTATCTGATGACTGCCACCAGGACAAAGGATTTTTTTGTGGAGCATTTCCTTGACCACAAATATGGCGGAGTGTACTGGACGCTGGATTCCGACGGACAGAGGCTGGATACCGGGAAGCGTTTCCGTGCGACAGGTGCGGCCATATATGCCCTGAGCGAATATGTGCTTGCTACAGGTGACGCGAGTGTGCTTTCCTATGCGAGGAATCTTTTCGAGACCACGGAGAAGGAAGGCTATGATGCGGAGAAAGGCATGTACAGGGATATGAAATCCAGAGACTGGGGTGATGCGGAGCCGCAGCTCAAGGACGAGAGGTTCAACACCCATCTTTTTATACTTGAAGGATATACAAACCTGTACAAGGTATGGAGGGACGAGACTCTCCGCGCCAGGATAATCAATCTTCTCACGATAATGGCAGACAAGGTGCTTGCCGGCCCTTGCGGGGAGGATGAGCACTCATGCAGGAATGTTGCCGAGGCATCCTGGCAGATGCTCAAGGCCGCGTTCGCAGTGCGCGACATATATGTCACCAACAAGGTGCGTCCTGTAGTGCAGGAGCTTCTGGGGAAGGTTTCCGGGGTGGACTGCGGAAGCAGGGCCTGTGTGGCCGCGGAAAGGATAGTGGCTGACTTGTGGGCATGGAAGTACCTCAATGAGACAGAGGCCGCCGACAGGGCCCTGGCATGCTGGGACACGCTCAAGTCCGCTCCGCTGGAGCACAAGTGCGGCAACTGCATTTTCCGTCTCGGACGTATGTGCACTGAGGTCGCTGACATGTTCTGAGCCTGCAGGATAGGGCGCGTATGTCCCGTGGACTGATGAAAAACCATAGACAAGATATGTTTACAAAAGAAGTTTATCAAAGAAGAAGGGCGGAGCTGCTCAGGAGAGTGTCCGCACAGATGCCGGGAGGGAAAGCCGGAATCGCCATTTTCATAGGCAACGCCGAGGCTCCTCAGAATTACAGGGGGAACGACTACAAGTTCAGGCAGGAGAGTTCGTTCCTTTATTACTGGGGGATTGACGAGCCCGGGTTTGCCGCGCTGCTTGATCTTGACAGCGGGGAAGAGGTGCTTTATGGGGATGACGTTGAGATAGGGGACATCATCTGGATGGGGCCGCAGCCTTCCGTCGCTTCCAAGGCGGGGCTGTGCGGTGCGGAGAAGTCCGCCCCGTCGGAAGCTTTCTGCAAGGCCGTGGCTTCTGCCCGCTCGCTCGGACGGACCGTTCACTTCCTTCCGCCATCGAGATATTACAATGTTCTCAAGACAGTCTCCCTCACCGGATGCTCTCCGGAGGATGCCCGGACTGTGGCTACTGTAGCCGACGGGAAGGTGCATGCCTCCCTGGAGCTGGTGAATGCCGTGATTTCCATGAGGCTTATAAAGGAGGACTGCGAGATAGAGGAGATAGACAAGGCCTGTGAAATCGGCTATCTGATGCATACGGAGGCGCGTATGGGGTGCCGCCCCGGCGTGTGCGAGCAGGAGATTGTCGGCAGGATGGAAGGCGTGACCATATCCAAGGGATGGGGAGTGTCTTTCACCACCATACTTTCACAGCACGGGGAGACCCTGCACAACCACAGGCATGACGGGATCATCACGCCGGGACGGCTGCTCCTGATAGATGCCGGGGCTGAGAGCAATACCCACTATGCCTCTGATTTCACCAGGACAATCCCGTGCGGGGGGAAATTCTCTCAGCGCCAGCGCGATGTCTATGATATAGTCGTAGCCTGCAATGACCTGGCATACGGCCTCTCCAGGCCGGGGGTCACATACCGCGACGTGCACCTTGCCGTGGCTGCGAGGATGCTCGAAGGGCTCAGGTCCCTGGACCTTGTGCGCGGTGATGTGCAGGATATGGTGGAGGAAGGCGTTGCCGGCCTCTTTATGCCGCATGGGCTGGGCCACAATATGGGCATTGATGTCCACGACATGGAGGACCTCGGGGAGGACCTTGTGGGCTATGACCCGGACCAGAGGCGCTCGCCGCAGCTCGGGCTGGGGTCGCTCCGCATGGCGCGCCGCCTCAAGCCTGGACACGTGATAACTGACGAGCCGGGCATATATTTCGTCCCTGCCCTGATAGCCAAATGGAAGGCTGAAGGCACCGGAAAGGGTTTCGTGAATTATCCTAAACTCGAGGCGGAATATCTGGACTTCGGGGGTATCAGGCTGGAGGATGACCTGCTGATTACAGCGGACGGATGCCGCAGGCTCGGGCCTCGCCGCCTTCCTATCTATGCGGACGAGGTGGAGGCGGCCATGCAGGATTTCTGAAAGAAAACAATATGGAGATACTCATAGCTATACTGGCAGTGCTTGCCGGGGTGATCGGGATCCTCGGCAGCGTGCTGCCCGCCCTGCCCGGCCCTCCGCTCACGTGGGTCGGCATGCTGCTCCTTTATCTGTGGGGAGGCACCGACGGGGCGGGGGAGCATATGTCGCTGACCCTGCTCCTGGTGATGCTGGGCGTCACAGTCGCAGTGAGCATAATCGATTATGTGGTGCCGCTTTACTTCACGAAGCTCACCGGCGGGACAAAGGCCGCCGAACGCGGTGCGATGGCCGGACTTGTGTTCGGGCTTTTCGTAGTCCCTCCGGTAGGGATGATCCTCGGCTCGTTCCTGGGGGCTTTCCTCGCAGAGCTGTATTACGCCCGCAAATCCACCGGGGCGGCACTGAAATCGGCTTTCGGCTCATTCCTCGGCTTCCTTGCAGGAACCGGCATCAAGCTCATAGCCTGCGGGGTGATGATGTATTATATCATAGTGTATATATAAAAGATAGAGCGTCCGCGATTCCCATCGTAGACGCTCCGCAATTCTAACCTAAAACTTAACCTATGAAAAAACTATTCGTGAAAAAATATTGCAACTCCTGTGCCAAAACCCCGGAAAAGCCCGGAAAACGACACTCAAGGCAATATTTTTATCGGATTTCTTATATTTCCGGGCGGATTGATATGATATGTATGTCTTTTACCGGCTTGTCGCGTCCGTCTGTCTCCACGGCGGCTATCCTGTCGATCACATCAAACCCTGAAATGGTCTCGCCGAATACAGTGTACTGCCCGTCCAGCTGGGCGCAGGTCTGCGGTTCCTGTACGATATAGAACTGGGACCCGGAGGATTCCCTCTTAGGGTTGGCCGCATCACCTCTTCTGGCTGCGGCAAGGGCGCCTTTCTTGTGGGTGAGCCCCGGGATGATTTCCGCAGGGATGGTATAGCCTGGGCCACCGGTACCGTACTGGGCTGATTTTGAAGGGTCCTTGGTGAGCGGGTCGCCGGCCTGTATCATGAATCCGTCGATCACTCTGTGGAAAAGCAGCCCGTCATAGTAGCCTTCTGAAGCGAGCTTGACGAAATTGTCCCTGTGCAGAGGTGTCTCTTTGTAGAGCTTCACTTTGATTGTCCCGAGGTCTGTCTTTATGTCCAGTACGGGCTCTTCGGAAAGTACGGTCGCATCGAATGTCATTGTCTTGTCCTTTTCTTTGTTCTGTTTCTGTCCTGAGTTACAGGCTGCCGCAACGGCCAGGATACCGGCCGCGCACATCGCCTTCAAAAGAAATCTTGCCATAGATTGTCCTATTAATATTTTAAACATTATAGATTAACAGATGCCGTGCCAGAGCTTAATGTTGCACGGCCGGGACTGAACTTTGTCTGTGAAAATATCCTTTTTAAAGGAAAGTATTATAATTTTGCGGCCATTATGGCAAATCCGTTGAAACAGCTGGCGGGGGAGACCGCCATTTACGGGCTCAGTACGATACTGGCCAGGGTCATCAATTTCCTGTTTGTCCCTTTCTATACAAGGCTCCTGACTACAGAGAGCTATGGCGTGGTGACCGAGTTCATGGCGTATATCGCTGTCCTACAGGTGGCTCTTGTGCTCGGCCTGGAGACCGGGTGTTTCCGGTTCGCCAACAAGGACGGGGTGAATCCCGATTCTGTCTACTCCAATGCGCTTGCAGCCGTCTTCGGCGTGAGTGCCGCTTTCCTTGCCGCGATGATAGTCTTTGCCGGGCCTATTGCGTCCGCGCTCGGGTATGGCGGCTATGAGAGCTGTATCGTGTATATGGGAGGGATACTGTTTCTGGACAGTGTCACGGCGATATTCTTCGCCAGGCTCAGGCAGGAGCACAAGGCGCTCCGGTTTGCCATACTGAAGACTGTGAAGATACTGACCGAGACCGCTTCCAACCTGGTGCTTTTCTTCTGGTTCCCTTCCTACTGCGCCAGGGTGGCTGCCGTGGCGGGCAAGCAGGTGGCCGACCTTTCTTCTTCGGACATCTGGATGCTCAACCTGATATCACCTACGCCGGATTTCAGCTATGTGATATTCGCGGTGCTGGTGAGCTGTGTGGTGTGTGCTCTCCTTTTCCTGCCGGACTTCTTCAGGTTCACATATTCTTTCGACAGGAAGCTCCTTCGCCAGATGCTGGCCTATTCGCTTCCGCTTATGGTGGCTTCGCTTCCGGGCGTGGCGAACGATTTCCTGGACAGGTATCTGTTCCGTTTCTTCGACTCCGGGGCGGAAAACTGGCGCTCCAGTCTGGGGATTTTCCAGGCGGCGGTGAAACTGTCGGTCATCATGTCGCTGTTTATACAGATGTTCCGCTTCGCTGCCGAGCCGTTCTTTTTCCAGCGGGCCGGGGAGAAGGACACCAGAGTCCTGTATGCCAAGGTCATGGAGTATTTCACGGCTTTCTGCGGCCTGATATTCCTGGGTGTGGTGCTTTATATTGACCTGATTTCACTGATTCTCGGGCGTGATTTCCGTGTCGGGGTGGGTGTAGTGCCTGTCATGCTGCTCTCCTATATGCTTCTGGGCATGCAGTTCAATGTCTCCATGTGGTACAAGCTTTCTGGAAAGACGGGATATGCCATATATATCACACTCGCCGGGCTTGCCGTGACGGCTGTGGTGAATATAATTTTCATGCCCGCGTATTCATACTGGGCCTCCGCCTTCGGGCATCTTGCAAGCTATCTGGTGATGCTCACTCTGACCGCCTTGCTGGGCCGCAAGTTCTATCCCATACCTTACAAATGGGGCCGCATCATTTTCTTCTTTGTCCTTATGGGTGTGATTTACGGGGCGTCCCTGCTGATGGACGGGGCTTTTTTCTCGGCCGATGTCCTGGACGGGAAATCCTGGGGCATATTCGCCGTGAAATTCATAATGCATACTGTACTTATAATCTTCTACGCCGCTGTTTCCTGGGTGGTGCTCAGGCGCAGGTCTTGATATGGACAAGTTATAATCATAAAGCAAATATGTGCATACATTTAACGTTTTTAATTTATTGTTAAGATTTTTTAACAATATATGGACAATATGCTTATCTTTGCAAAGTGTTTTTAACCTGACCACATTTATATTATAAGTATAACTAAAAATTTCCATTATGATTAAAACGGTTAAGTCTTCAATCGTTCTTGGACTGGTGTCGCTTGTCGCAGCCGCTTCCTTGAACGTTTTGATGCCTTTCGAAGCCTCTGCCCAGAATCAGGCGGGGGTAGTCAGTGGCGTAGTAACAGATGCCATCGGACCGGTCGCAGGTGCGGCGGTCTTTGTAAAAGACGGGGCAAACGGTGTCACTACCGATCTTGACGGTGCATATACGCTGTCGGACCTGAATCTTAATGATGTCATAGTCGTATCCCTTCTCGGATACGAGACCCAGGAAGTCGTCTATACAGGACAGGCCAGGCTGGACTTTGTGCTCGCGGAAGAGTCCACTCTTCTCGAGGGTGTAGTGGTAACGGCCATGGGTATTGAACGGCAGGAAGAGTCTCTTACCTATGCTGCCGAAACTGTAGGCGGTAGCGATGTCAACGACATCAAGAGTGTGAATATGATCAACTCCCTGCAGGGTAAAGCCGCAGGTCTGGTCATCACCCCGAACTCTACGGGAGCCGGCGGATCGTCCAAGATCCTCTTCCGAGGCAGCAAGTCCATCAGCGGAAGCAACCAGCCTCTTATCGTGATTGACGGTGTGCCTGTAATGAACAGCATCACAACAGCACAGGTCGCATCAAACTATGGCGGCGAGCGAGACGGAGGTGACGTGATGTCTACCATCAACCCTGATGACATCAAGTCGATTTCCCTTTTGAAAGGAGCATCTGCAGCCGCTCTTTACGGTGCAGTCGCAGCCAACGGAGCCATCATGATCACCACCAAGTCCGCACAGTCCGGCAAGGTGAATGTGAATTTCTCCAGCAATACTACTGTAGAGACTCCTCTTACTCTTCCTAAGTTCCAGAACAGCTACGGTATGTCCGACAACGGGTCATACAGCTGGGGAGACAAGCTTTCCTCTTCATCTCCTAACTATCTTAAGGAATTCTTCCGTACAGGTGTCACCACCAACAACTCTGTCGCAGTATCAGGAGGCAGCGAGAATTTCGGTGCATATTTCTCATACGGGAACGTCTACTCTCAGGGTATCACCCCGGAGAACGATTACATGAGCCATAACCTGAGCGCGAAGGTGAATTTCACTGTCCTGAAGAAGGTGCATATCGATTTCAATGCCAAGTACACCAACCAGCACATCGAGAACCAGGCTGCATCAGGATTCCTCTACAACCCGCTTCCGGGTGCATACCTGTTCCCGAGAGGCGAGGACTGGAACCACTACAAGAACAACTTCGAGGTGTTCGATGCAGTCCGGAATGTGAATGTCCACAACTGGACAAATACAGCGATGGAACAGTTCGAAAACCCTTATTGGGTGCTCAACAGGGAAAAACCTGTAGTTGACCGCAACCGCTATACATTCGGAGGCTCCATCAAGTACGATATTATCGATGGGCTCTACATCCAGGGCCGTCTCACTTATGAAAGAGGTGACGAGCGTTTCCAGCACAATCTGTACGCATCCAGTGTAGCTGACCGTTACCCGATGGGAAGGATGAAGGACAACCGCTATTTCAGCAGCCAGATGTATGGCGATGTCCTCATCAGCTACAACCATACCTGGAATGACACATACTCACTTTCAGTGACAGCAGGTTCCAGCTTCACACACACAAAGACTTCCCATGTAGATCTCTGGGGAGAGGGTACTGCATTTGAAAGTCCAGGTTCCGGAAATATATATTTCCCGAACATTTTCACTCCGAACAACTATTACAACAACTTGTCCGTAGTATCCGCATCCGACAACTGGGAGACAGAGAAGAGGCTTAATGCGGTATTCGCTACCGCTCAGTTCGGATTCAAGGACGGACTGTTCATTGATGTGACTGCTCGTAACGACTGGTCTTCATCGCTTGCTTTCACTGACGATATTTCTTTCTTCTATCCATCGTTCGGTGCCAGCCTCCTGCTTGACAGGTTTGTGGATATGGGCGAGAATGTAGATCTCCTCAAGTTCAGAGGCAGCTACTCTATCGTGGGTAACGACGTTCCGGTCTTCATGTCCAACCTTCTCTACAGCCTTGGTTCACAAGGTGTGATTACCGCTCCTGACAAAGCTCCGTTCAGGACATTGAAGCCTGAGATGACGCATTCTGTCGAGGCCGGATTTGACGGTGCATTCTTTAACGACAGGTTCAACATTTCCGCTACCTGGTACAAGACAAACACCAAGAACCAGTTCTTCTCTGTGGCTGCTCCTTACGAGTCAGGTCTGAGAAACAGGTATGTAAATGCAGGTGACGTACAGAACCAGGGATTAGAGTTCAGCGCAAGCTGGTATGAGCCTTTCACTCCGGACTTCAGCTGGGAGACCGGAATCAACCTCTCTTACAATAACAACACCATCAAGGAACTTGTCGATGATCTTCCTAACGGTCTGACACTGTCTGATTTCGGAGGTGCGAAGATTATCCTCAAGGAAGGCGGTTCTTATGGCGACCTTTATGTCCGCCATATCATGAGGGACGAAAACGGAAAACCGCAGAAGAACGAGCAGGGGCAGCCTATACTCAGCGGTGATGATGATTTCACTTATGCGGGCAACATGACATCTAAAGTAAACGCCAGCTGGACCAACACATTCCGCTACAAGAACTTCACTCTCTCATTCCTCATCGACGGAAGATTCGGCGGCAAGGTTCTTTCAATGACTGAAGCCGCCCTTGACGGTTGGGGAGTATCCCAGAGGTCAGGAGATGCGCGTGATGCAGGCCAGATAGTTGTCGACGGAGTCTCTTTCGAGCCTCGGGCGTGGTATGAGACTACAGGTCTTTCAAACTACAACTCCCAGTATGCGAACGAGAATTATGTCTACAGCGCTACGAATATACGTCTCCGCGAGTTAAGCATAGGCTATACGTTCCGCGATGTATTCGGGGCAGGCAAGAACATCACAGCTTCGCTTATAGGACGTAACCTGTTCTTCTTCTACAAGGATGCCCCTATGGATCCTGATGTTTCAGCAGGTACCGGAAACGGTATACAGGGAGTCGACATGTTCGCTCTTCCTACTACACGCAGCTTCGGTCTGAATTTGAAACTTAATTTCTAAAACCTTACAGCGATGAAAAAAATCATAAAATATACTTCAATTGCGGTTCTCGGGCTCGGACTGTTCGCTTCGTGTACAGAAAAGTTCGAGGAAATGAATACAAGCAATATTCAGGTCGACCCGTCTGACATGCCTTTGGAGTCGCAGTGTGTCGAGCCGATGAACTACTGTTATCCTCCGCAGCAGAATATGTTCCAGTTCTGGACCAACTTGACTGTGGATCTCTACAGCGGTTATTTCATGACGCCGAACGGAAACTTCACCAACGGTGACATGGGAGAGAACCGCGGACACAGCGGCGGTATGTATGAAAACTACTATCTGCATATATTCAACAATACACGCCGTGTGATTGCTGCTTATGAGGAAAGAGGCCAGAAAGGTTTGGCCGGAATCATGAAAATTGTCCAGGCTTACGGGACAATTATGACTACGGATGTTTACGGGCCGCTTGCCTACAGTTCCATTATTTCCGGAGAATACGAGTCTTATTTCCCGTTTGACAGCCAGAAGCAGATATATTTCCAGGTTATCGATGATTTGAGGACAGCGGCTACTGATATCGCTGCTATGTCAGATGCTGAGAAGACGATTCTGAAGGACAATTTTGACGATTCATGGTGTGCAGGTGATCCGGAAATGTGGATAAAGATTGCAAATACCATGAAGTTGAGAGTGGCTTTGCGTCTTTCCAAGAGGGAAGCTGAAATGAAGGAAGGGGTGACTGTTGCCGGTAAGGAGTATCCTGGAGTAGACCTGAAAGCCCTCGCTCAGGAGGCAGCAGGAAATACCTTGGCCAACAATGGCAAGGATATCATGATCAACAAGAGTCTGGAGAACGAGATGTGGCTTATGTTCAACTGGGGAGACTGCGGATTCAACGCCAACCTTGTCACTCTCATGTCAGGAATGAAAGACCCTCGCCAGCCTCTTTATATGACGAAGAATAACGGGGATATCACTAATGACGCTGGAGTGGTTACAATGCCGAAAGAAACGGATTACGTAGGTATCCGTTTTGCCAGCGGGCTCCCTGGAAAACCTAATGCCTGGGGAAACTTCTCATATTGGCTTGATCCATCCAATTCGAAAGGTATCTATGCAGCTCCGCTTCCTATATTCAAGCAGGCAGAATCTTATTTCCTCCTTGCCGAAGCAAAACTCCGTTGGGATATCGGTTCTGAATCTGTGCAGAGCCTGTACGAAAAAGGAATCAGATGCTCTATGGACAACGAGCTTGCCTACAAAGGCAAATATGCAGATCCTGTAATCACTGCATATCCTGCAGGTGCAGTTGATGCTTATATCAACAATGATACTGATACCCAATTGGATTTTGTTGACCCTGTAGATCCAGAACTCAATACTAAAGCCGTCAATAAACTCTGCGTAAAATGGGATGACAATGCTTCAAACGAGGACAAGCTCGCAAGGATCATCACCCAGAAGTACTTCGCCCTCTTCCCTCTTTCTACCGAGGCATGGGCCGAATACAG